>JAUVCD010000300.1 GCA_030590865.1 Myxococcales bacterium
CGCCGCGCTGTGGCACCCACGCGCCGAAAACCAGCTTTGAGATACCGGGGCTCTCGAAATGGTCGCCCCGGTGCGCTGAGAGGGGCGCCAGAGCGCGTGCTATGAAATAGAATGAATGCACCACTTCATGTAACGACATACGTCAATGACGTGCCGCTCATGCTGCTGCTTGCTCGAGAGGAGACAATGGTCGGCTATGGGAGCACGAGCGGATCTCCGGCGGCGCTGTCCGAGGGAGCGACGACGTCGGAATCAGAGTCAGAGCCGGAATCGGAGCCAGAGGCGGCGTTGGACTGGAGCCAGGTGCATCAGCGTATCGTGCAGCTTGGCACCGAGCGGGGGGCTCACGAACGGGAGCTCTGTCATTGGCTAGTCGCGGCCGAGCGCCTCGAGGTGCACCGGCGCACCGGTTACGCGAGCTTGCGCGAGTATGTCGAGCGGGTGGTTGGGCTCAATGGGCGGCAGACCGAAGAGCGATTGAGAGTGGGGCATGTGCTGGTCGGCTTACCATTGCTCGATTCAGCGCTTCGGTCAGGACAGCTCTGCTGGTCGGTGGTGCGCGAGCTGTCGCGGGTGGCCATCCAAGAGACTGAGGAAGCATGGATCGGCTGGGCGAAAGGTCGACGGAGCCGAGAGGTCGAGCAGGCCGTGGTCGCACTGCGGCGCGGCGACCGTCCCGAAGACCGCCCTGACCCGTCGCTCATCAAGCACCGCCTCAGGTTTGAGGTGCGAGCTGAGACGATGGCGTTGTTTCGCGACCTGCAGGCTGCCGTGCGGCGCGATCTCGGTGGCCCAGTCGACGACGACATGCTGCTTTACGAGATTGCGCGGCGCGCGCTCGGTGGTCCGCGGGACGAGGGGCGCGCCAGCTACCAGATCGCCGTGACGACCTGTGAGTGCTGCGGACGAGCGAGCATCGATGCCGGCGGAGAGAGTTACGCCGTGGAAAACTCGGTGGCAGAGATGGCCGCCTGCGATGGCCAACAGGTGGGATCGGTGGATGGTGGTCGGCACGGTCATCAGCAACCGGGACCCGAGCAAGGCAGGTATCAGGAAGGCAGGCGTCAGCAAGCCGGCCCCCTCGTGGGGGCTGGGCCGCCAGCGTCTACAGCGTCAGCGTCTGCGCCGGGAGTGTCGCCGACCGCGCCACCATCCCGCGAGCACCGTGCGACTCAGACCATCCCGCCCGCCACCCGGCGGAAGGTGATGCGGCGCCACCACAAGCGCTGCGCGGTTCCTGGCTGCCAAAACCACGTCTTCGTCGATCTGCACCATCTTGATCCGCTCGGCGAGGGGGGCAGCCACGATCCGGACCGACTCATTGCGCTCTGCGGCGCCCACCACCGAGCGACCCATGCCGGCCCACCCGACCAGCTGGCGCCATTTGTCCACGCGGCGCTTCGTTGCGCCTAGCTGGGCGGCTGCATGGGCGGCATTGAGCGGCCTGGTGCTGTGGACAGCTGCAGAATCCGTGGACAAGTCCAGCAGGGTCCTGGGGGGCACGGCAACGTTGCTTGGTGACTTGCCCACCGATTCCGCACCTGCCCACAGCGGCGACGACTACGACGGATGCAATTTTTCTCTTTTGTGTGCCCCGGCACCGTCCGGCCACGCGGCTAACCTGCCCATTGAAAGAGCAGGAGAGCCGAATGAAGCTCCTGCGACAAGTCTCAGGTCGGCTCCAAAGCCGGAGCGATCTGTGGTTTAAGGTGGCCATGGTGGACCCTTATGCGTAGTCTAGGTTATACCAAGAGCCCGTTATGCAGCCAACCAGAAGCCTGTCTGCTCTCCCGCTCCCCGTTCGGCGCGCGCTGCGCAAGCTGGGTAGGGACGTGGCGGCTGCGCGCAAGCGACGTCGCATCACGATGAAGCTGATGGCTGAGCGCGTCATGACGACGCGCCAGACGATCAGTCGGCTCGAGCAAGGAGACGCTGCGGTCTCGATGGGCATCTACGCCACTGTGCTCTTCGTGCTGGGCATGACTGAAAGGCTGGTCGACTTGGTGGACGCTCGCCACGACCCCTTCGTGCTGGACCTGGATGAGGAGCGACTGCCGCAGCGTGTGCGCACCCGAAGCGTCCGGGGCAAGCCATGAATGACCGTACCGTCTTAGTGGTTGTCGACATTGACCATCACCCGATCCTGGCTGGCCGGCTGCACATGCGTGCCCGTCGCGGCCGACAGAGCGCTTCTTTCGAGTACGACGCCCGTTGGCTGTCCTACCCGGGACGCTTCGCTCTCGATCCGGTCTACCTTCCCCTCGGCAAAGGCACGTTCCACACCACCGGGGGCCAGGTGCTGTTCCCTGGGCTTTCGGATTCAGCCCCAGACCGATGGGGACGGGTTCTGATGACCCGCCAAGCGCGCCTGGCAGGCAGCGGTCGCACGCTGTTCGAGTCCGACTACCTGTTGATGGTGGACGACCAGACTCGCCAGGGCGCACTGCGTTTCCAGGAAGTGGCCGGGGGGGGCTTTTTGGCAAGCAGCGGCGATCCGATTCCACCGTTAGTCGCACTGGGCAAGCTCCTGGTCGCGTCGGACAAGGTTCAGGACGACGAGGCCGATCTAGACGCGCTGCAGGTGCTACTGGCGCCGGGCTCGAGCTTGGGCGGCGCACGACCCAAAGCGTCGGTCCTGGATGGCCGGGGGCGTCTGGCCATTGCGAAGTTTCCGGCCACGACGGATCAATGGCCGGTCATCGTGTGGGAGCAGGTCGCAGTGACGCTAGCCGCGAAGGCCGGTATCGACGTGCCGGAGACGGAGCTCATCGACGTTGCCGCGCGGCGAGTGCTTTTGACCCAGCGCTTCGATCGCAGAGGGGACCGGCGAGTGCCCTTTCTTTCGGCCTTGGCATTGATTGGCGCAGCCGATCGCGAGGGCGATCACAGCTATCTCGAGATCGCCGACGCGATCCGTCAGCATGGCCAAGACGTTGCGCGAAACCTGCGGGAGCTGTGGCGCCGCATGATCTTCAATGTCCTCATTTCCAACACCGACGATCATCTGCGCAACCACGGGTTGTTGCGGGCAGCGGAGGGCTGGATCCTGTCACCCGCCTACGACCTCAACCCGGTACCTGTCGATGTCAAACCTCGTATCCACGCCTTGGCGCTGGATGACTCGAGCGCCGAGGCATCGCTCGACACGGTGGTGGGCGTCGCCAACTACTTCGGCATCGAGCGCCGCGCCGCTGCGCGCATCATCGGCGAAGTGGCGTCCGCAGTGACGAGCTGGCGCGACGTAGCGCGAGCTCATGGGCTGGGGCGGACCGCCATCGATCGCATGGAAAGCGCCTTCGAGCATGCCGATGCTGACACTGCGGCTCGACTGGCCAGCTGCGGCTGAGTGGGCGATCCGCCAGCTATCGTCGTCCGATCGCCACATCGCGCTGGGCGACCCGACCAAGCGAATCGACCGGCCGGTCACGCGGCGTGGCGCTGCGGTGGCTGAATGTAATCTGAAATCGGGGTCAGGCCTAACACACCGGGAGATGGCTCGATGGCAAACGAGGGCACCTCAGGCTATCATTGGAGCGTGATGCAGCCGCTCAAGGCCCAAGTCCGAAACGGTCGACTCGTGCTCGATGACCCGTCCACGGATCTCGCCGAGGGCACCGAGGTCGAACTCTATCTCGTGGATGATACCGAGTTCGACGACGACGAGCGGGAGAGACTCCACGACGCCATCCGCGAGAGCATCGAGCAGATGAGGGCAGGCGAGTTGATCGACGCCGACGAGGCCCTAGTCGAGTTGCGTGCTCATCGGTGAAGCTGCGGCTCAGCCCAAGAGCCCTAAGGGAGGCGAAGCGCATCAAGTCGTGGTGGGTGAACAAGCGCCAGGCGACTGAGCTGTTCGAAGAGGAGTTCGCCAAGACCCTCGATACGATTGTCGCCACGCCGACCATCGGAACGTCGTACGCCAACTGCTTCGAGGTGGGCGTCCGTCGCGTGCTCATGAAGAAGACGAACAACCACATCTACTTCACCGTCCAAGGCGACGAGATCGTGATCCTGTCGGTGTGGGGCGCTCCCAAGAAGCACGGCCCGACGCTGTAGCTTCTCCAGTGGCGAAGCACGCCGACGAGGGCCCGCCGCGATGAGTCCGCAGACGTGCTGGTTGGATTCGGTGATCGGATTCAGCGGAATTCGCAGCAGGTGAGGTGGCTGTCGACACGTCGGTCGCCGTGCGCATCCACCCACCGGCGCGCGGAGCGGCCGTCCAGTGACCCGGGGGCCGCCGTCCGTCAGCTCATCGCCTTCGGATCGCGACCTCTCGGTGGGTCATGTCCGCCGTGAGGTGCAGCGGGATCGACTGAGGCTTGTAGCCTCCGCCGGCAGAAAAGATGGAGTAGCTGCCCGGCAATAGATCGAGGGTCATCGGCCAGGGACCGGTCAGCTGCCGGGCCGGCTCGCCATGAGCGGCTAGCATCACGTTGGCCCCAGGCGTGTAGAGCGACAGGACCACCTGGATCTTGGGCTCTGGCGGGGGGACGATTTCCGGTGTCGCTGCGCTGGCTTGGGTGCTCGGTTGAGCGGGGCGCGGCGCGGCTTGAGCGGCGAGTACTGGCGTGGTCTGCGGCAGCTGGCGTTGCAAGGTTTGAGGACTCGGTGCTGGCTTGCTCAGCAGCGTGCCGAGGATGGCGCAGCCGGTCAGCGCGCAGACACTGATGGCCGAGGTGAGGCGGACCCAGCCACGCAGGCGTTGCACCTCTGCGGCCAGATCAGGCGGAGCCTCATCGAGGACCGTTGGCGGCAACGACGATAGCGACGTGGCGACTTGCTGTACCAGGGGCAGGGCCATCGACTGGGGCAGGGCCATCGACTGGGGCAGGGCCGGCGCTGGCGGCAGCGTCGAGGCGTGCCTGGTCGTGTCCCGAAGGTCGAAGTCGTCGTCCTGGTCCAGCGTCTCGGCGATCGACGAGTCGACCTCGCTCACCATCGTGTGGCGGCCCGAGCTTGGCGCCAGCCAGCGGCCATTGAGCCTCTCGAGTGTCGCGTCGGCGTAGCTATCTGGGGCAAGCTTGCCCGACTGGGGTGGCACCGGGGTTCGCAACGTCGGAGCGTCCTTGGTCCAGTCGCTCGACCAGACGGTGCAGGAGGAGGGATCGACCTCGGTGGGGGGTGCCAGCTCGATGGCCGAGGGCTCGACCACCGAATCTTCAGCGGGCTCGTCCGTCAGGCTCACGATAGCCAGCGGGGCGCTCGGATGGGTTCGCCGGGCAAAGGAGTAAGGCACCGTCTCCTTCGTCGGCATCTCCTCGTCTTCCCAATCGAGTAGCTCGAGCACAGTCATCGCTTCGGTGCTCCAAGGAACGCATGCCGGTCGACAGGGTCGACCCAGGTCACCCAGAGGGGCAACGCCGGGCAATGTACTGAAGTGTAGGCCCGCTGCAACCAAAAAAGCGGGACAGCAAGATCACCGCGCCTGGGCAGGCAGGGCTGCCTCGCGAGTTGCCGCCTTCTCGTCGATCTGAGTCAGACATTCCCCGCTGCCCCGCTCGAGCCAGCGGCAGCAGTCGGGCCGGGCGGCATAGATTCGGCAGCGGTAGCGCCGCGGCTCTCCCTCGATGCGGAGGGCTGCGCAGCGACCGTCAGTGAAGGCCATCGCTCGGCCACTCGGGGTCAGGACGGTGAGCGCCAAGGTCTGGGCATCCATCCGTGCCTCGTCGGCGGCGAACAGGCGGATGTAGTCGGTCAGGGTCGAAAAGCAGCAGCAGCCGCAGGTGGTGCAGTCGGTCGGAGCGACGGGTTGGCCCAGGCTGGCAGGTCTCACAGCCGCACGTCGACGTGAGTCCGGCGCCGCAGATCCTTGAGCCACTTGGTGCGGACCTTCTGCAGCTTGGCGCCTCGGACCCGCTCGAACATCTCTTGGCGTGCTGCCTTGAGCGTGGTGTAGCGCGAGGGCTGACGGCTCACCAGGACGACGATCGCCAGGGCGTCCTGGTAGCGGAATGGGTCGGTCACCTCGCCGGGCTCGAGGGTCAGGGCGCGGCGCTCGAGGGCTCGCGCCAAAGGCTTGAAGCGGCCTGATCGCGCCTTGGGTGAGCCTGATACGGCTCGTAGGCCCAGGACGCCGCCCTTCTTCTGGGTCTCAGGATCTTCCGAATGCTGCTTGGCGAGGGAGCCGAAGTCCGAGCCGCTGCGAGTACTGGCGACGATCTTCCGTGCCTGGATCATGCGCGCCTCGACCAGGTCTTTGCTCGGGTTCTTTCCCAGCCGCAGCACGATCCACGCGGGCTGGTAGAGCAGGATGCGCCGCTCTTGCTTGACGACCTTCTCGAAGACTTCCCGCATCTCCTTCTCGGTGATGCGCTGGTTTTGAATCATCCGATTGAGCAGCTTGCCTTCCAGTACCTGCCGCCGGATCTCCCGACGATACTCGACCTCGGTCATGCCGGTGTCTCGTCGGATGTTCTGGAACAGCTCGGACAAGGTCACCCCACCGCTGGCCCGAGCGATGTTGCGCAAGGCCTTGTCGACCTCATCCGCGGTGGCCCGGGTATTGGTTCGAGAAGCCGAGGTGGCTTCGAGCTCTTCGTCCACGATCCGTTCCATGACCTGACCGAGCACTCGTGACTCGGCGGCGGCTCGCTGTGGCCCTACCGGCATGCGAGCGAAGGTCTGGACCAAGAAGGGGCGGGCGCGCTTGCGCAGGTCGGTCAGCAGAATGGCTTTTTCACCGATGACCGCCACGACCCGCTCGACGATGATGGCGTGAGCCTGCCAGGGCACGAGCAGAACGAACAGCGCGAGCAACCCGCCTGGGACCCAGCGCCTCAGTGTCCTGTGCTTCGACCAAGTCACCGCTATCTGCTAGCGGTGCGCTCCGGGGACTGCAACCTCCCGTCACGGGAAGAGCTTCACTTGGTCGCGGCGCGCCCAGCCGAGCTCGAAGCGGTCCCCCTCCTTGAAGGCCAGCAGCAGCCAATCGCCGCCGTCCTTGATGACCACCAAGATCTGACCGCGGCGGATGGCCGCCGCCGGATCGCTGTCCGAGTCGGCTCGGTCGAAGAGGACGAGATCTCGCGGCGCGATGGCGCCACTCCCCTCTGCCGAGTCGTCGCCGTTTGGGTCGAGATTTTGCCCCAGCAGCTGGTTGAACAGGTCCAGATCGCCAAAGCGGGGATCCCCGATGGTCCCCCCGATGGCCGGAGCGTGCCGGCGCGACCGGAGACCCATGGCCGGCGCCTGGTGGCCGAAGGCCAGGCGGGGCCGGGCCGCTTCCGGGGGACCTACGGCGTAGTCCTTCGCCCACATGGTCCGAGCGATGCCTCGCTTGGCGGTGTGGGCAGGATCGCCTGAGAGGATGCGCTCGACCGTCGGTAGGGCGGCGACGACCACGATGCCCGCAGTCGCCATCAGCAGCAGCACGGTGAAATGGTGCAACACCGTCCGCGAGGCTCGCCCCCGGGCGCGACGGATCGCAGCCCCCTGGCTGCCGGTCACCCAGGGCGACCCATCCTGAGTCGGACCGACCTCACCGTGGCTCGACTGGTCTCGATCGCCGATCATGTCCTATTCGAGCGGCTGAGGGAGAGGGCCCGGGTCCGGAGCGTTCACGTCCTTGCGCTTCGTCGTCTTGCCCGCGTCACCGCAGCAGCGGAACCCCTGTTGGTAGAACATGTGGTTCTGATCATGGGAGCGAGTGGAGGGTCGGCAACGGGTTCGCACCGGCCCCCAGTAGCCTCCCTTGAGGATCGACGGCCGCTCGCCCTCCCGCACCGTGCGGGTCCACTCGTCGATGTTGCCGGTCATGTCGAAGACCCCTTGGTCGCTCCGACACTGGGTCTGGGCCCCGGAGGCTTTACCGCGCCACAGTCGGTCCATTTCCAAGCCCGCCGGCTCACCGTCCCGCGGGTTCATGGCCTTCTCGTTGTACGCCCGCCACTGCTGGTCGGTGACGCACTTGGTCGGGTCGCGCCGATAGCCGTCGCCATAGGGGTAGGGCTTGGCCTCTTCACCTTCGCAGGCAAAGGTCCACTCGTCCTCGGAGCAGAGCCGCTTGCCCTGGCCCTGACAGAGCTCGACGGCTTCGTACCAGGACACGTAGATGATCGGGTACTGGCCCTTGATGTTCGGATACTCGAAGCGGTCGATGCAGAAGTGCATCTCCTGAGCCGCCAGGCCCTCGGACATGGCCAGCCAGGCTTTCCGGTCGAACTGCTGACACCGCTCTGGGTATTCCTTGGCGATCCAGTCGGTGCAGGTCTTGAGCTGCATCTTGGTGATGCGCTTGTCCGAAAATGGATTGTCGTCCGGCTCGAGCTTCATCTTGCCCTGGACGTCGACCATCCCGGCTGGGCAACCGCCGCGGGTGCCTTCACGGGCATCGGTGGCTGAGTCCTCCTCGAACTCGGTGGAAATAATCTGCCAATGGCGCCCCCGCACCGATCGCCAGTTGTGTTGCGGCTTCTGCGCCCGCTTGGTGCCCAGCGCTCCGGATCCTGGGTCGCCAGCTCCCTCGCCTGAGGCGTGGATCATGACCCATACGCCTGCGGACAACGCCCCCACCGCCACCACGAATGCCGAGAAGAGTATCGCTCGTCGCGTGGTTCGTTTCATGCTTCCCCGTGGCTCTGCTTAGCTGGTAACAGGCGGAAAAAAAAGCATAGCGCACATTGTGCGCCCATGCCGAGAAGGAGCACAAAGGCTGCGAGGCGCGTTCAGTCTTTTCGCAGGGCGTTGAGCCGCTCAAGCTCCGCTTTTCGGTCACCAGAGATGTCGTGTCGCTCCGCAGGATCGGCCTTCAGGTCGAAGAGCAGCAGCCGATCGCTCTTACCCTTGCGCCGCTTCACGACCAGCTTGAGGGGCCAATCGATTACCGCGGTGCGGGCGGTGGCATAGGCGAGCACCGGGGGGTGGTCGACCGTCATGTCGCCCCGGACAATAGGCAGCAGCGACACCCCCTGAGTGCCCTTGGTCGACCCTTCGGCCAAAGCGAGCACCGTGGGCGCTACGTCCAGCATCGACACGGCCTGTTTCTGATAGCGGGCGGCCTGGGCGCCAGGTAGCGCGACGATCAGCGGCACGCGCAGCACTTCTTCGTGGACCAGGGTGCCCCCATGTCCCGAGGCATCGTGTTCGCCGAAGGCTTCGCCGTGAGTGCCATGGATCACCCAGACGGTGCGTTGGGCTCGCGGGTGGGCAGCCAGAACGCCTGCCAACTTTTCGAGCTGCCGGTCGATGAATGCAATTTCGCCGTCGTAGAGGGCGCTGGCGCCCTTGCCGAAGTCTGCTCCCGAGTGGTCGAGGTATTTGGCGTGGGCGTCGAAGAGGTGCAGCCAGATGAACAGGGGCTCGGACCCCTTGGCGAGCGTCTGGTAGACGGCTTGGGCTGCCTCGATGGCCGTAGCGCCAGTCACGTCGCGTTCTGGGTGCTGCTTCCGAAAGGGTGACTCGTCGAAATGATCGAAGCCCTGGTCGAAGCCCAGGTCCTTACGCAACCAGGTGAACGAGGTCACTGCAGCGGTGGCGTAGCCTACTGCCTTGAGTCGCTCGGCGACCGTCTCGGCCTCTTCCTTCAGCCGCGGCCACTCGGCGGTCGACGCTGCGGTCGACGACAGGGTGCGGCCCGACACGATGGGTATCAGCGCTCGCTGGGTGTTGCTGCCGACCCCATAGGCATGCTCGAAGACCACCGCCCGCCCGGCCAGCTTGCTGAGAAAGGGCGTCGTGGGTTTGCCGTAGCCGTAGACCGACATGCGATCGGCCCGCACCGTGTCGAGGGTGACCAGGATGATGTCAGGCTGCTTCAGCGGCGCTCTGGTCGTGGCGGTGGCCGAGGCTGACGGACTGGCTGGCGAGGCCTTGCTCGACCGGTCTCCGGCCGGGCTCGCTGACGAAACAGCCTGGGCCGCCGGTGCGTCTAGCCCGTCACAATTCGAGTCGATCCCGTCGCCTGGTGTCTCGGTGGCTCCCGGTCTGCGGGCCGGGTTGCCCTCGTCACAATCTCGTCCACCGAAATGGGCGCCCATGCCGTCGGCGTCGTGGTCGGTCCACATCTCTAGGGCGTTGAGCACCGCTGCAGGTAGGCCACCGGTCTCTTTGACCGGTGTCGCAGCGTCTGACAGCTCGACGCGCAGGCAACCTCCGATCAACACCGCCAGCGAGAGGGCCATCGCCGGCATGGCCAGCTTGCGGGTCAGCTTGGGCGGCACGGCCCGAGCGAAGGCAAAGGCCACCACCGTGATCATTAGCAACAGGTCGAAGACCGTGGCGCGAGTCGGTCCGGTCTCACCTTCGGCCGCTCCGCGCAGCAGCGGTATGGTTAAGGCGATGACCGGCACGATGCCGATGAGGCTCGCGGCGCCCAGAACCACCCATCGGGGCACGGCTCGCTCCATCAGGCGGCGACCCACGGCGACCAGCCTTCCGGCGGCGATTGCGGCCCCGCAGATGGCTGCTGCCCCAAAGATGCCAAAGGTCGCCCCACCCAGCCCGCGGTGGTGGGTCGTCGCCTTGAGTGCCATGGCGAGCGCCGTCAGCAGCAGGATGCTGAGGCCCACCCACAGGCCCAGGCCCACCGCGATGTCCCGAGGCGGGTTCTTGCCGACCACTCCGCGCCAGCCTCGTGCGGCTCGCTTTTTCAGCAGCGTGAGAGGCAGCACCAACCACAACAGCTGGGCGGTGCCAATGAGCAGCCCGTCGGCCAGCTGGCCCCCGGCGCCAGCGCTTCGCACGACCGTGGGCAGCGCACCTAACAGCGAGATGGCGAAGGCCACCATCGCTGCCTCTCCCAGACCGGCGAAGCGCGAGCTGTTCGACTCGCCGTCACCCATATCCGTCACCTGGCCCATGCCCTGATGCCCATGTACGCGTGCAGCGCCCCGCTGTCAGCCTCCTGCGCA
>JAUVCD010000285.1 GCA_030590865.1 Myxococcales bacterium
CCCCTCCGACTCAGACTCGGTCCCAGCTTCGGGCACAGCCTTTTCTGCCGTCTCCGATTCGGACTCCGTGCCTGCCTCCGCTACCGGCTCGGCGCCTCTATTCCCTTCCGGATCGTGGCTTGGCTCCTGGGCCAAGCTGACCGCCGTCGCGAGCACCACGCTCGCTGCCAAGGCGATGGCTCCAAAGCGCTTCGTTCGACCGTTCCTCATGGTCCTCAACCCCATCACCAGGTGTAACTGATTGCTCCCCCGAAGCCGGGCCCCGAGTGTTTGATGGTGCGGCCCTGGTACGAGCCCCGCACGGCTACGGTCAATGGATCGACGATGCGGTAGCCGACCTGAACGATGCCCCGTGCGCCGATGTCGTTATTGGTGAGCGACGTGTCCTCGGGACGGGCATCGTCGACATCCGGTCGAACAGTCTCAGGAGTCGACTCGGTGCCCGCCGGTTGATTGGTCACCTCAGTGCGCACCATCATCGGCCAGCTGTCGAACACATCGAGCTCGAGCTGGGCGATGCCTCGAAGGCCGACCCCGCCCAACAGCTCGCCGCCGAGCAAGAGGTTGGTGCGTTGGTCATTGCCGATGCGCACCGAAGCTTGGCCGCCGCCGGTTATGCCACCATCTTCGAGCCCCACCGCACCACGCCCGAGGATGCTGAACATGTCGACGATGCCAACCTCGACTTCGACGTAGCCATAAGTGAGGCCCACCTTCCGAGGCGATCGCTCTAGCTCGTCCAAATCCTCGAGTGAGCCCCCCACGCCGCGGTACACCCCAAAGCCGCTGCGCAGAGCACGGACGCCGGTGTCGCCGAACCGCATCTGGAAGAAGCCCTCGGTCTGCCACACTACGTCGTTGCCCCGCATGCGATTGTAATCGGCGTAGTCGCTCCAGGCGCTCACCGTGGCCTGCGGTGGTCTCGGCGGTTCCCGCTGCGGCGCGTCGCGCACCTCGAGCTGCTGAGGCGCCCCTGCCTCGCCGAGCACGCCGAAGGCACGCCCGTCAGCTGCCGTGGCCTCGACGAAATACTCGAGCTCAGGAGCTTGCAATTGCTCAGCCGGGAGCACAGCGACGAAGGTGCCAGTGCCCGCCTGCTTCATGGGCATGGATTGATAGGTCACTTGCCCGGCACGGCGCGAATGAAGCACCGCCCCGGCGACGGGCCCAATCATTCGCACGCCCAAGGAAAACGGCACGCCGGCGAGGGCTTCTTCGGGAGCCTGAAACCCAGCCAGTTTGATGGGCGGCCTCGCCCGCTCCGCCGCCGGGCGGAGCAACTCCTGGAGCATGGCCGCTTCTTCAGCCAGCACCCGGGCGTAGCGACTACTGGGACGATACTTCAGGTAGCGCCGGTAGGCTCGGATGCGGCCTTCAATGGGCGCTCCACTGAGGGAGTCGAACATCCGAGCGACGTCTTGTGCCTCACGGACAGCGGGGCCCAGCTCAACAGTCGGCGCCGGCGACAGCGCAGCCGGAGTGGTCACCCCAACGGTCCCAGGTTGCCCGGGCTCGGCGTCAGCCTCGCTCACGTCGCCAGTCCCATTGGGATCAGCCGGAGCCGGCACCACGAGCCGCAGCACCACGAGGTCACCTGCCTCAGGCGCCCGGTCGAGGTCGCCCTCTACCACCGCCAGGGCGAGCTTTTCACGGACCTGGCTGAGCCGCAGCTGCCCAATGCGAAAGCGCTCACGCACGGTTCGGTTGGTGACCGGGTGACGCAGAACCAGTGAGCGCCACAACTCGACCAGATCGCCATCCGCTGCCCCCCGGCCGCCAGCCAAGTCGATGATGATGTCCTGCTCCTGAACCGCAACGACGTGGCCCTCGATGAGCTGCGTTGCGGCGGGTTGGGCCGCCGCCGAGGCGCTCAGCGTCGCAGCGCCCACCGAGAAGGCCAGGGCGACCAATAACGCGCACCATGATGAGGCGCGCCCCCTTCCGAATCCTGTGCTGTGCCGTACCACGGCAGTGGATTCAGCAAAGACCGCGCCAGTCACAAACACCAATCAAGCGGGCTCCAGGCCTCGATGTGTCGCAAGGACCCAACACTGTCGTCGTGTTTTTCGTCACACCTGTGAATGGGATTCCCACCGGCGATACGCACGCGAAACCAGTTTCGCACTATGAGCCAGGCAACGGGGCATCAGCCCAATGGTCCACTGCAGGGGCGACAGCGCCACGGAAGCTGACTACTAGTCACCAGACTCGCGATGGGGCAGGTCTTGGACAACGTCATGAGTCGATGGAGAGCCATCGGCGAGAGCCGGACCTACCGCCACCTGGCCCGCGCAGCCTTCGTAGTTCCGGTCCTGGTGCTCCTGGCGATGCACTGGTTGCGGGGACCCCAGCCTGAATTCAGGCCGCCTAGGGAGGCGCAAACCAAGGCGGCTGGCGATCTACTGGCCATGACCGCCGCCTTTCTCAGCGGAGAGGCGCGAGCCGCACCAGCAACCGCCACGCCTGCTGGCGAGTGGTATGTCACCGTCTATGGTGCTTCAGGCGCTGCACCCACCACGGTCCGCGCCCAAGGTGCCATCGAGTCCTGGGCGGCCCCACTGCGCAAGCGCTGGCCTGGACACCTCCAGGTCGACTTGGCCTTCGACAACCCACCTGGCGCCCGCAGTTGGCCCTCCGGCTTCGGCCTGGACGTGGGTCTCGATGGTTGGATCGAAGAAGATGGAGAGGTCCACCTGCCCGTCGAGTTCGTGCTGAGAGGCTACGATCGGCGCAAGCTCTCCCAGTTCATCAGCGACCATCCTGGAACACCCCTGAGGACCTATGCTTGGGTCGCCGGACCGGAGGGACCGCTGCGAATGCTGCGCCACTCGGTTGATCCCGGCCCCATCACGCCAGCACTGCTCAAGCGCCGTTGCGATCTCGGGGGCGACTATCTGACACGCCACCTGAGACCTGACGGGCACTACGACTACGATTGGCTCGCACGGTCGGCCACCGCAGGACCAGGCTACAATCTGTTACGCCACGCCGGCACGACCTACAGCCTCTTTCAACTCCACAACGCCACCGGCAAGCTAGCCCATTACCAAACCGCCGTCGCCGCACTGCACTACCTGAGAGCTCGCAGACAGTTTGCCACTGGTGATCGGTCGCGCTGTTTCGAGGTGGAAGGCGTCAATGTGAAGCTCGGCGGCGCCGGACTCACCCTCTTGGCGCTGGTGGAACAGGCCAGGGCCCGACCCGCAGCGGCTGACTGGGAATGGATGCGCTGTCTCGCCGAGCACATCGTGCACGAGACCGACGACTCGGGCGATATGGCGTCCTACTATGCCGAGCCGAATCGCTTCCGGGCGAACGCGCGGCGCTCCATCTACTACCCAGGCGAGGCGCTGCTGGCCTTGGTGAGACTCTTCGAGATTGATCCCGACCCACGGTGGCAACAGACCGCCAGCCGAGCCGCAAGCTATCTGGTTCACCGGCGCTGGGTGGCCCTGGGTATCCGCATCACCGTGCCGCCTGACGCCTGGTTGCTCCAGGCACTGGAGGAGCTTCATCGGCAGCTGCCCGAGCCTGCCTACGCCGACTATGCCTTCGCCATCGCCGAGGTGATGACCCGGGGCCAGCTGATGGCCGAGCGGGTCCCTGAGGACATTCGAGGGGGCATGCTCAGCCGGGGATTGCCGGGGGTGGTGTCTGCCGGCGCCCGCAACGAGGCCATGGCAGCCGCGGCGCGGCTCGAACGACGCCTGCGTCCTGGCGAGACCTTCTTCCTCGAGAGGCTAAAGGCCGGTGCTCGCTACTCGCTGCGCAACCAGTACACCGAGCCGATCAGCTTCGGACTCAAGAGACCGGCGACCTCGCTAGGCGGTTTTCGCAACTCGCCGCTCGCACCTCAGATCCGCATCGACGGGGTGCAACACAATCTGAGCGGGTTGATTGGCCTGAGTGCCCTGCTGGAGGAGTCGCCGTGAGGTATCCCCGCATCGCCACCACGCTGCTGTTGGTCAGCCTCCTCTGTGCGCTGGGATTCTGGTGGGGCCTCCGTGCCAAGCTCGACTACTGGCACGCCGTGCATTTCTCAGCGCTGCTACTAGGCGCCCTGCTGTCGGCCACCCTGGCCAGCGCGCTGGCATGGCGGCACGACCATGCACTGCTCCGGGTCACGCCGCGGCTCGTCGCAGCGACGACGGCGCTAGTTTGGATGCACACGTGGTGCGAGCCGCTCAAGGACTTGGTGGTGTGGCTGTCCATGGTCCGCTACCTGTGGCTCGAGGTGTGATCCCGGCCACGCTGGGCCCGTCCGGCGGTCCTTTTCACCTCGCCCGTCGCCCGCGGTACTGATACTATGTTCAGTATCACGGGAGATGGAGATGACTCGCTTCGCAGAGCTCCTCGGACGCTCGTGCTTTTCCTTTCTCGAAGGTGCCTCCCATCCTCGCGAGCTAGCTGAGCGCAGCCAGGCACTGAGGCACGACGCCATCGCCTTGTGCGATCGAGACGGACTCTACGGCTCGGTGCGCATGCACGAGGCCGCTCGAGGGCTCGGTCACAAGACCATCGTCGGCGCCGAGCTGACCGTTGAGCTCGACCGCCCCCATCCCTACGAGCAGAGTCCGCGGCCAAGCGTCGCACTGCTAGTCCAAGACCACGCCGGCTTCAGCACCCTCTGTCGCTTGCTCACCAAGGCCCATGCCGACCACGAGAAAGGCACCGCTGGCATTAGCTTGGACGACGTGCTGACCGAGGTCGGCGGACTGTTCGCCATCATCCCGCTCGATCCACGAGTACCGCTCGGACCGCAACAGCTCGGCCCACTCCGTGAGGCCTTCGCCGATCGCTGTGCCATCGCCACCTGGCGACACCTCGATGCCATCGATGATCTGCGCCTGAGACTCGCTCAGGAGAGCTCTGAGCGTCACGACATTCCCATCGTGGCCTCCTCCCGCCCTCTGTTCCACCACCGCAGTCGCAAGCCGCTGGCCGACGTCGTTCATTGCGTCCGACTCGGGGTCACTCTCGACGAGGCGGGCACGCGACTCAGCCCCAACGCCGAGGCGACTCTCAAGAGCGCTCGGACCATGAGCCGCTTGTTCCCCAACAACCCCGAATGGGTCGAGCGCAGCGCCGCCATCGCCGACCGCTGTAGCTTCCAGCTCGACGAGCTTCACTACAACTTTCCCAGTGAGCCCAGTGAGCCCAGTGAGCAAGAGCCTGGGACAACGCGTGGCATTGCTGCGCCCCAATCGCCGGACGAGCGTTTGCGCTGCGGCGTCGAGACGGGCCTGACCGACCGATATCCAGACCAGGTGCCGGCCGACGTCCGACAGCAGATCGAAAAAGAGTTGGCGCTCATCGCTGAGCTCGAGGTCGCGCCATATTTTCTAAGCGTCAAACAGATCGTCGACATCGCCCGGGGCCGAGGCATCTTGTGTCAAGGTCGCGGCAGCGCTGCCAATAGTGCCGTCTGCTACGTGCTGGGCATCACCGCTATCGACCCGGTGCGCGGCTCACTCCTGTTCGAGCGATTCATGTCCACGGCGCGCCGCGAGCCGCCTGACATCGATGTGGACTTCGAGCACGAGCGCCGGGAGGAGGTCATCCAAGAGATCTACCGACGTTACGGCCGCGACCGCGCTGCCATGGTCAGCGAGGTGATCTGCTACCGCGGCAAGAGCGCACTCCGCGAAGTAGGCAAGGTGTTCGGCCTGGCCACCGATCAATTGGACCGGTTGAGCAGCATCGCCAGTCACTTCAGCAGCGACCAAGAGATCACCCCTGGCGCGCTGTCCAAGCGAGGCCTCGATCCACAAGACGCTGGGCTCAAGCAGGTGGTTGAGCTGGCGTCGGGACTCGAGGGCTTCCCTCGTCACCTGTCGGTTCACGTAGGGGGCTTCGTGCTGTCATCCGAGCCGCTGCATCGCATCGCTCCCATCGAGCCGGCCCGGATGGAGGGGCGAACGGTCATCCCTTGGGACAAGGACGATCTGGAGATCCTCGGCTTCTTCAAGGTCGACGTCCTCGGCCTCGGCATGCTCACCGCCATTCGCAAGGCGCTAGCGTCGATTCACGAGCGGAGCGGCAAGCCGCTCGAGGACTTCGACCCCATCGCCGCGCTGGCTCAACTGCCACCAGAAGACTCGGCGGTTTACGATGCGGTCTGCAAGGCCGACACGGTGGGCGTGTTTCAGATCGAAAGCCGCGCCCAGATGGCCATGCTGCCGATCCTGAAGCCACGAGCCTTCTACGACTTGGTGGTCGAGGTGGGCATCGTGCGGCCTGGGCCGATTCAGGGAAAGATGGTGCACCCCTACCTGCGACGCCGCACCGGCGAGGAACCGATCCGCTATCCTCACCCGAGCCTCGAACCCATCCTGGAGCGCACCCTCGGGGTACCGTTGTTTCAAGAGCAAGTGATGCAAATCGCCATCGTCGGTGCGGGCTACGATCCAGGCGAGGCAGACCAGCTCCGCCGGGATATGGCGGCCTGGCGAAGGAACGGGCGCTTGGCTCGCCACCGAGACGCCTTGCTCGACGGCTTTCGCGCCAGAGGCGTCCCGGCCGAATTCGGCGAGCGGCTATTCCAACAGATCCAGGGGTTCGGTGAGTATGGCTTCCCTGAGTCCCACGCCGCCAGCTTCGCCCTGCTGGTCTACGCCTCGGCGTGGCTCAAGGTGCACCACCCAGCTGCCTTTGCTTGCGCCCTCATCAACGCTCAACCCCTGGGTTTCTACACCCCAGGCAGCATCATTCGGGACGCTCAGAAACACGACGTCGAGGTTCGTCCGGTACTCGTCAACAAGAGCCTCTGGGATTGCACACTCGAGTCGGAGCCGCCGGCGCTGCGCCTGGGCTTTCGTCTGGTCCGAAGTCTCGGCGAGAGCTCGGTGCAAAAGCTGCTTGCCGCCCGTGCGAAAGGCCCCTTCGTGGGAATCGACGATTTCATCCTGCGCACTGGCTTGCGACGAGACGAGGTCGAGGTGCTCGCAGAGGCTGGCGCCTTCGGTGAGATCATCAGCAGCCGCCGCGAAGCGCTCTGGCGAATCCGCGCACCTCGTGAGGGAGGGCTGCTGGAAGGCCAGACCATCGAACCCGACGCCCCGATTGGACTGCCGCCGATCAGCGCCGAAGAACAACTGTCACTCGACTACTCGTCGGTGGGGGTCTCCCTCGACGATCACCCCATCCGACATGTGCGCAAACAGCTAGCCCGCAGAAGAGTACAGAAGGCCGAAACCCAAGGGGGCTGGAAGAAGAACCAGCAGGTCACCGTGGCCGGCGTGGTGCTCGCCCGACAACGACCCATGACGGCCAATGGGGTGGTGTTCGTCACCCTCGAAGACGAGACCGGGACCATCAACCTGGTACTCTATCCTCGGGTGTTCGAGGCTTACGAGCTGGTGGCCCGTCATGCCGGCATCTTGCTCGCCCGCGGACGGGTCGACCGCAAAGGCGACGTGGTCCACCTCCGAGCGGTCCACCTAGAGCGACTGGACATGCCACGAGGCGGCTCGCTCACGCTCCGCTCGCGGGACTTCCACTGAGGCTCAGCAGGCGACGATGGGCTGCACGCCGCTTTCGCGCTTCCCAGTGGGCAGGCGCGGCGGCATACCCTGAAGGGCGTCGCCCAGCGTCTTCTCTTCGAACACCGTCACGTTCTCGAATTCGAGGCCCACGCCAAAGGCCTGAGCCCGAACACCGAGGTCGTCGCGCACCACGTGACGAACCCGAGCGAAGACGGTCATCTCCTTATCCCGATGGGGCGGCGAGAAACACGCCACCACCTGGTCGCCCTCGACCACCGGAAGGGTCGTCTCGAGCCACATGCCAAAGGGAGAGAGATCGGTACACCGTGATGCCACCGGTCGATCCCAGCTCGAGGTCACCAAATCGATACGGAAGTCGACAGCTCGACGCGCCGCCCGGCGCGACTCAGGAATGTCCTCTTGCGATTTCACCATGCACCTACCCACCGAAAAGACGGTACTGATAATACGGATCCAAGCTAGGTTGTCATCCTACAAATGGACACATTGGAGCATAGGTAAATAAATAATCCGACCACACGAGAATCCGTGTAGTCGGAGTGAAATTAAGTATGTAGAGCGCCTACACTTTCCTACAACTGACTCCTATGTCAGTGCAAATGGTCGTGGGCGGGCAGAGCCTTGGGTGGACCATTGCCAGTGCGACCGGTGGGCAAGCCACGCAGGCTCTGCTGCAGAGTTCGACGCTCGGTCTTGCCAAGATCGACGAACTGGAGAGCCATACCTCCGCTGCGCACGCCGTCGCTTTCACGGGCGCGCACCGATCGAATCACCTGGGCAAATACGGTGAGCTCGTGGCGATGGCTACGCTTCGGCGGCGTGAAGCTGAGCACGACCTGCTCGCCCACTGCCAGTGGGAAGGAGGTCTGAATCCACACGCCATGAGGCGACATCTCGGTCACTTGGTGCCGAATGGGCTCGTCCCAGGTGCGCCTGACCAGCTCACAGGGAACGTCGGTAGCTCGCCTGTCGGAGCGTCGCGCGTAGTTGAACTCAATCATCTGGTCCTCCATTGTGCCCCCTTACTCTCGCCCCCATGCCGCCTCGGACTTACAAGCTACGACACGGACTTACATTAGGGCCAACAAACTGGCAGTGCCTCAATTCGCCTGGCGGCGCGGGACTTTCGGAGGAATGCCGGCAAGCGCCCGCTCGAGACGCAGCTGCTCTGCGGCGGTCAAGTCGCCAAACTCTATCCCCATACCGAGGGGCCCTCGGTCGCTCCGTCGCCTTCCGGTAACCGCGCGAGCCACCTTGGCAAAGACGGTCAACTCGGCCCCGTCGAAACGAGGCGGCTGCAGACTCAGGACCACCTCAGCGCCTGGATGGAGAGGAAATGAGGTGTCGATCCAAACGCCAAAGGGTGAGACATCGGTGACCCGATGCTCGACGACCTCTTCACAATAGTGGCTTACGACCTCGCAGCGCATGCCCAGATCGCGCCGCAATGCTCGACGTGAATCGGCCGGGTCGGCGTCTGAGTCCATCAGTGGTTGGTCGGGACCATCATTCATCCAGCGTGCATCCATGATGTGGGCAAATATGCGACATTCCCACACACGGCCAAGAAAAGCGTGGACCCGCGCCGACTCGTCGTGACTAAAACGGCCAGCTAGCCAGGCCCTGAGCTCACGGGAGCGTGACGGAGAAAGGCAGGGACTCGTCACCACCATCGTAAGGCGGGATTTGCAACCGGCCGACATTCCTTTGTACACACCGGCCGGTGAGGCTGTGACGATGCCGAATGTCGCCAAGGGTGACCTGCTTGACGCTTCCAGTGGGCGCGAAAGTCACAGTGCCGGCCCATCTTTTTGGGCCGACCCCGCCCTTGCACCGCCAGCGGACACTCCGCATGTGGCGCCCGATAGCCTGGTCGGCAGAGTGTTTGTTGAAGCTCCGGGTCGGCTTGACCGACCCGCTAGCGCTGGCCGAGGCGCCGGGCTGAACGGTTGCTGAGATCGTAGGCAACGACGCAACCTGAGAGCTCGCTGCAGACTTAGAGGTCGCGGCCCCGGCAGCCGGATGGCTTCGCTCGGTAACGGTGCTGACCGCTGCCTGCCCGCCACCGACGCCGGCGGAGACCGCAGGCCGATCGTCGGACCGCCCACCAGCCATCGACGATGACGGACCAATAGAGGCGTGCGGTGCGCTCTCGCTCGCGGGCGGTGGTGCCGCAGGAGCCAGGTCCCCAGCAGAGGAGAACCACCACAAAGTCACTCCCACAGCCAGGGCGGCGGCCAGCCCTCCGAAAAGCAAGCCGCGGCTCTTGGCGGCATCCGGGGGGATCGCATCCAGCACCCTTGGCTGAGAGGTCCGGCCCTCGGGGAGCGGCTCTGGCACGTCAGCCGGCTGGTCCTCGGACCGCTGCTCATCGCCGTCCAATCGCCCACGGTCCGACGACAGCTCATCCTCGAGCAAGTCGTCGGCAGCGACATCCTGAGAGCTTCTCAAGAAGGCCCGCGTGGACATCGGCATCGTAGCAACGTCAGAGCTTTCGTCGCCCGACGCCGACGGCTCAGCAGGCTCACCGGCTCCGGCATCTTCGCCCAGCAGCTGGCGCAACGCGTCGAAGGAGACGCCAGCATCGACAAAGCGAGCGCGGGGCTCTCGATGGACGCAACGGTCGAACCAGCCGTCGAAGCCCGGCGGCAACCGATCGGCCACCCCGAGCTCGGCGGCGCGGCTCGAGGCCAGAGGTCGCGCGTCGAAGAGGATTTCCTTCATCATCGCGTGAATCGAGAACTCGGTGCCGCTGGCTGCAGTCCAATAGGAGCGCCCGGTCAGCAGCCAGAACGCCAGCAGTCCCAGGGCCCACACATCGGTGCTGGGCGTGATGGCCACCTTTGGGTCGGCCTGCTCTGGAGACATCCAAGCTGGCGAGCCAATGGCCGTAGTCGAGCCGGTGCGCACCTTGGCCACCAGCTTGGCGATACCGAAGTCGAGCACCTTGACCAGCGGACGTGCGCGCGCCTCCCGAGGGCGGGTGATGAAGACGTTCTCGGGCTTGATGTCCCGGTGCACCAGATTGACGGCATGGGCCGCTGCCAGGGCGTGGCACAGCTGCTCGAACATCTCCAGCAGCTCGCCTGGCGACAGCGGGCCGTTCCGAGGCAGGAAGGTGGCCAGGTCCTCACCTTGGAGCAGCTCCATGGCAATCCAAGCGGTGCCGTCATCTTCGGTGCCAGCGGCGACCACATCCACTACATGGGCACTATCCACCTGCGCCGAGACCTTCGCCTCCCGGACGAAACGCTCGCGCTGCTTGTCGTCGTCGAGCCACTGCTCGTGCATCACCTTGAGCGCCCGCTGGCGCCCGGTGCTCAGCTGCTCAGCGACATAGACCGTCCCCATTCCGCCCGTGCCGATGGGTGACACAATGCGGAAGTCACGGCCCACGACGGTGCCGGCAGCAAGCTTGGCAGCAGGTGGCACGGACTAGACGCTAGCATAGCCAGCACGCCATTCGATGGCCTAGCGGACCACGGGCAGGGAGCGGGCAGCCAATACCTCGTTGTGACTGCCCATCCGGTACCCGACGAGATCGAGCGCCACGTACTGGAAGCCTGCTTGCTTGCCTGCCTCGACGATCGCCTCGCGCATGGCCGGCTCGGCCGCTTTGCCGAGCTCGGTCCGAGCCAGCTCGATACGCGCAACGGTGCCGTGATGGCGAACCCGCACCTGTCGGAAGCCCAGCCCAGCAATGGCCGCCTCGAAGGTTCCAATCTGGTCCAATCGCTCGGAGGTGACGGGAGTGCCGTAGGGGATGCGGCTCGCCAAACAGGCG
>JAUVCD010000434.1 GCA_030590865.1 Myxococcales bacterium
TGGTGGAGCTCGACCGGTGAAGGGGAACCCGAGGAATGGGGCGCCGAGCCCGACGAGCTGCGGATCAGCTCCAGCGAATCAGCTGAGGCCTTGGCGGCCAGTGCGGCCTTCATCCGGGTCCGTTGGGTGATGGCCTGAGCGTCCGGTGCGTCGGCAGCTTCGGAGGTGATCTGGTTCACCAGGCCGGCGTCGAGCCCGCCTTCCACTGCGGCATAGTCAAAGGCCCGCACCAACGCGTCAGCGAACTGCTCCACGCTCTGGAAACGCACCATGATGTCCCGGTCCAGGGCCTTCTGGAACCAGGCGGTGAAGCTCTCGGGCAGATCGGGACGATACCTGCGCGGCTCGGGCAGCGGTGCCGTGGCGATCTGGGCGAAGGTCATCGCCACCCCTTCGTCGGTCGACCAGACGGTGGTGCCGGTGAAACACTCGTAGGTGATACAAGCCAGCGCCCAGAGGTCGGCCCGGGTATCGGCCGCAGCCTGGCCGCGCACTTGCTCGGGGCTCATGTAGGCTGGCGTTCCGAAGACCGCACCTTCCCGGGTGAGCCGGGCATTTTTGTCGGGACCGTCTGTGCCCACCGGGTCGTAGAACTTGGCTAGACCGAAATCGAGGATCTTGACTCGTAGCTGTCCGTCCTCGTCGACAGTGAGGAAGATATTCTCCGGCTTCAGATCTCGGTGGACGATGTTTGCTTGGTGGGCCTTCTGGAGGCCGCGGGCCACTTGCAGGATGATCGCCAAGGTGACCGAGGGTGACATCTGCCGATCACGGCACATCGCCTCGTAGAGCGACTCGCCCTCGAGCAGCTCGAAGACCAGGTAAGGGGCACCCTCCTCGATCCGCCCTGAGTCGTGCACGTCGCAGATGTGGGGGCTGCGGATCTGAGATACCGCCCGCGCCTCTCGAAGGAAACGCTCGACCACCGTCTGGGACGCAGCCAGGTGGCCCATCAGCACCTTGACGGCAACGCGTTTGCCGATGTCGACATGGACCGCCTCGTAGACGGCGGCCATCCCGCCTCGGCCTAGCTCTCTGGTGACACGGTATTTGCCACCGATGAGCGTCCCTTTCGGAATCGTGGTCGACACAGCGATCAGTGCCCGGAGCCTGCAAACATGCGAAAAAAAAGGCTCGTCTGGCGATGAAGAGCGTAGATGAGCTGGTCCGGGCCGGCAAGCATCCGGGGCCGTGACGACCCAGCCTCGTCACGAAGTGGTCTGTCGTCGCCACCTCGTTGATGGAGGCCCATGGAGGACAGAACCATCATGTTTCGTTGGCAAGGGGTCGCAATCGGCCTGGCGATACTGCTGACAGCGGCGGTCGCGGAAGCTCAGCCGGCCATCGGAGCGATGGTCTCGAGCGACGCTAGGTACGCGGGAGATCGAGGGTTTCGGGTCAAAGCGAGCGCCGTGGGCGGAGGCAAGGTGCAGGTGGATCTCCAGAGCCTCGGTCCGGGCCTGAAGGCCAAGGGGGCGCCGCTGAAGCTGTACCGAGGTGACCGAGTGCTCACGACGCTGGCCCTGCGCCAGGACGCTGTGCTCGTGCCGCTCATCAACGGCGGTCGTCAGCCCTTCGTGCGTTTCGCCGTCCTGGCGCGCGGTTCTGGGGGGGAGATCATCGGTTCGCCCAAGATGTTGGATGCCACCGCGTCCCGGCAAGGGACGGACAGCGTGCCGACCGCCGTCATCGCTTGCTCCGATCCCCAGGGCTTCACCGTCCTGTGGCAGGAACAGGTGATCCAGGCCGGCCGTGCAGACGCCCGCACCTACCTGGCCCGCATCGCTCCCGATGGTCGCTGGCTCGAGCCGGCCAAAGTGGTTCAGGTGCCATGGGCCATCGGCGCCATCGCCCACAGCGGGACGGGCTACCATCTGGCCATCTTCTATGACGGTGCGCGGCCCGATCAGACCCGCCTCTGCTTCGTGACCCTCAGCGCCGGTGGAAAACCGCAGCAGCACCCTTGGTGGGGGACCGAGCAAGGGCTGATCGACGAGGTTCAGCTGATGCCCATCCCTGGTGGCGTGCAGGCTTACTACCGAGGTGGCCCCAAGGGCAGGTCCCTCCGCTCGGTGCAGGTCACCGCGATAGGACGCTGGGGTCACGAGCCGCGGCCGTCCCAGGACCATGGTGCCATTGCAACGAGCGCTGACTTCGCGCTGCGCCTGGGGTCTGGGCGTCAGGTGGTGGTGGTGCGCTGACGTCAGGCTCTCGATCCTGGGCCCTGCTTTTGGCGAACGTGGCGGCTACCAGGTGTCGGTGGTGAGCTCCTTCGGCTTGACCGGTGGCTTTGGCGGGGTCGGTGGCCCTGTGGAGGGCCCCGTTCCGCTGGCCTTTGGTGCTGGCCCGGTGGTGGCTGGTGCCCCCTTCGAATGGGTTGCCGTAGCGGACGGCGCCGTCGGGGGGAGCTCGAGCTGGCTGGGCGCTGCCTCGCCGTCGGCGGTAATGACCACCTTGCGGTCGAGCTTGCGGTCGCCGTCAGTAACGGTAACGACGAAGCTCTTGCCTGGCCCACCGGACAGCAGCAGCTGACCTGCTTGCAGCTCCTGTTGTTGACCGTCGACCGAGACGGTTGCACCGGTTGGCACGATGGCGACGCGCACCACGTACTGGGAAGGAGCGGCGGGGCCCGCCCCAGCGGGCGGTTGCGCCGACGACGGCTCGTCTGGCCTCGCGACGTTGGAAGACGGCTCTGAGCCGCCGAAGGTGAGATAGGCCCCAGCAGCTGCTGCCAAGACGACCGCCGCCGCCGTCACCGCTAGTATCGGCCGGACCGACTGCTTCGGTACCGCACTGACAGTCTGCGCCATGCTGATGGCGGCGCTGGTGTTGCGACCCCGGTCCGCTGAGCGCACGGCGACGTGAGAGCGCAGCCGCTGCGGCACCGGCTGCAGCAGATCGTAGTGCAGCTCGCGGGTGCTCTCGGTGAAGGGCTCGAGCGCCTCTTCGAGCTGTGCCATCGACTGGAAACGCTCGGCGGGGCGACGGCTCATGGCCCGGTGGACGACCTCGGCGAGCTCTGGCGGCACCCAGGGTGCGCAGTCTTGGATGTGGGGCAGGGGTTCGGTGCAGATCGCTACGATCAGCTCGCCTACCGAATCGCGCCCCTGCCAGGGGTGGGTGCCGCTCAGCGCTTCGAACATCGAGACGCCCAAGCCCCATATGTCAGTGCGCAGGTCGATGTCCGGGGAGTTTTTGGCCTGCTCGGGGGACATGTACAGCGGCGAGCCGACCACGCCGCCCGTTTGAGTGAGGGCGACGGTGGCCTGCTGGTCGTTGGTCAGCACGCGCTTGACGATGCCAAAATCGCAGATCTTGACGATGACCTCGGTCGACGGCAGCTCGTTCAGGAAGAGGTTGGCCGGCTTGATGTCCCGGTGCACGAAGCCGGCGTCGTGGGCGGCCGCCAAGCCCCGGCAGGCCTGGGAGAACAGGCGCGCCACCGTCCGCAGTTGTAAGGGGCCGCGCCGCTCGATCATGGCACCTAGATCCAAGCCGTGCAGCAGCTCCATCACGATATAGGGCAGCTGCTCTTTGCCGGCGGCGTCTGCCTCCAGGACTCGCACGACGTGAGGGCTGTCGATGGTCATCACCGCCCGCGCCTCGCGGACGAAGCGCCGCACCGTGTCGCTCTTGGTCGCCGATGCCGGGTCGATCACCTTCACCGCAAAGCGATTGCCGTCAGGCGCTTGGGCCTCGTAGACCGCCCCCATGCCGCCTTTGCCGAGGCGCCGCAGCAGCGTGTAGCGCCCCTCGATGGTCATCCCGAGCAGCGGATCTGCGATCTCGGTGAGCTGGGTTGCGCTCGCTGGGCCCGGCCCGATGTGGGTGGCGCGCCACTGAGTCGGCAGCTTGGCGCGCGAAGCGCGGTAGGCCAGCTGCTCGGTGGCCAGTGGCTCGAGCATGCCGGCGGAGATCTCGTCCGAGCCAGAGGTGAAGCCTTCCAGTGCCTGGCCCAGCTCCGTGGCACTCGGGCACCGCACCGTCGGGTCCCGCAGCAGCGCCCCGTGGACGATGGCGGCCAGGCCAGGCGGAACCCAAGGGGCCAGGTTCTGCAGCGGCGGCACGTCCTGGGTCATGATGGCGATGTAGAGCTTGCCGATGGTCTCCTCATCCTCGAAGGGCAGCTGACCCGACAGCGCTTGGTAGAGCGAGACCGCCAGGCTCCACACGTCGGTGAGCGGCTGGACGTGCTTAGAGTCCTGGCATTGCTCTGGCGACATGTAGTGGGGCGTACCGAGCAGCGTACCGGTGCGCGTCAGGCTGGCATCCTGGCCGCGCCACTTGGCAATGCCGAAATCCAGCACCCGGACGGCGATCTTCCCGGTCGGCTCCTGGTCGAGGAAGATGTTGGCAGGCTTGATGTCACGGTGGATCACGCCAGCGTCGTGGGCCGTCTGCACGGCGTCGCAGGCCTGGCGGAAGATGCGGGCGGCCACGATGGGCTGCAATGGCCCCAGCCGCTCACCCAGCTGTTCGAGGTCCTGCCCCACCAGCAGCGGCATCACCATGAAGGGAAGGGCGAGTCCTTGGTCGATGCCGGCATCGAGGGTCGGGACGATGTGCCCGCTGCCGAGCTTGGTGGTGACGTCTGCCTCCCGCTTGAAGCGCTCGACGAACTCGCCACCCTCGGTCCGCAGGGCCGTCTGGAGCAGCACCTTGACCGCCACCCGCGCCCCATCCGGTCCCAGCGCTTCGTAGACCGCCCCCATGCCGCCTGCGCCGAGAAAGCGCAGCAGCTCATACTGCCCACCAAGGCGCGTTCCCAGGGGAGGCGCTTCATTGGCGTCGAGCGCTTCTGCCATCAGATGTAAAGTATAGCCCCAGTGCGCGGAGGAGTTGACCTTCCCTGCTGGAAAGCTGAGCGCTGAGCGGGCGGCACAGCGGTGAGGTCGTCCATTCGCTGCACTTATTTGCTGCGTGGTAAGCTGGCGGGGTGGGTTCGTTCCCCAGCGCAGCCTTTGCTCTATCTCTCACCCTTGCTGCATGCGGCGGCGATGAAGACGTTTCGCCGATCGCACCAGGACCATGTGCGCCTCCTGCACGCATCGTAGACGGCGCCTGTATCGAGCCTGGGGTACAGGACAACGGTTGCGCAGCCGGTACCCTCGCTCTCGACGATGGCAGCTGCATCGCCGCGGGCGTGCCTACCGGGGGCTGTCCCGATGGCTTCGAAGCGACCGCCGACGGCCCTTGCCTGCCCATTTTGCCAGTCGAGCGGTGCGCTTACGGTCAAATGGCCATTCCCGGTGAGACCACCTGCCGCCCCGTCATGCCTTGCGGGCAGGGGCGTTGGGGCGACATCCCTGTCGAGGATGGCACCACGTTCGTAGACGGGAGTTACACCAGCAACGACAGCGACGGCAGCGAAGCAAAGCCGTGGACGACCATCCAACAAGGGTTCACTGCAGCACTCCCCGGCGGACTCGTCGCGGTGGCTGCGGGGACCTATGTGGAAGACCTGTTGATCATGGACAAGCCGGTACGCGTCTGGGGCGTGTGCCCGGATCTCGTTCACTTCCGTGGAGTCGGCGATAGCACTGCTGCCTTGATGGTCGGCAGTGGCGCCGACGGCACCCAGATCGTCGGCCTCTCGCTCGAGGGCCCCATGGCATCGGCTGCCGTGACGGGGTCCCAGGACGTGGTGTTCGATCGCGTTTGGATTCGAGATTCCGGGACCCTTCGTGGGCTCGCGCTGTTCGACCAATTGGGGGTGGCCACCGTCGGCGTCCGTGACTCATTGGTCGAGCGCAACAACGACGTCGGGATTTACGTCGGCGGTGGGCACATCACCATCGAGCGCAGCGTGGTGCGCGACACACAGCCAGGCCCCAACGCTCCACTCAACGGACGTGGCATCGTCGTGCAACCGTCGTGTGATACCAGCACCTGCGACGTCTCTTATCGTTCCAGCGTCCACATCTCTGCGACGGTGATCGAAGGAAACGCAGAGCAAGGGCTCACGGTGTCGACTGCGGATCTGACCCTGGTCGGTAGCGTGATTCGTGACACGGCAACGCGGATCGACGGCGGTGCTGGTGGAGGGGTGACGCTGTTCGGCTGTGACGACGAACACACCTGTCCCATGCCGACGCGCGCGAGCGCGACCATCAGCGGCGTGTTGCTAGAACGGAACCACAGCACCGGGCTGCGCTTCAGCGCTGCCGACGTTGTGGTCGACGGGGTCGTGGTGCGCGACACCCAGGCCGAGGTCGGCAACCTCAACATCGGGCGAGGCGTGTCGGTCCACATGGCGTGCTCGCCGCTCGTCTGTGACCTGTCCCGCGCATCCAACGTAGAGCTGCGCAGCCTACTGGTGGAGGACAGCTTTGACTTGGGGGTGTTCATCATGGGGTCACAAGTCACCATCGAAGGTTCGGTGATCCGCCGCACCAAGCCGCGGCCTGAGGACAATCAAGATGGACGCGGTCTCAGCGTCCAGATGTACTGCGACGACCTGTGCGACCCGACGACGCCGTCGCAGGTGACCGTGCAGGGGCTGTTGGTCGATGACAACTACGACTTCGGCGTGGTGTTTCTCGGGTCAGCTGGGGTCGTCAGCGGGTCCGTCGTGCGCAACACGCACCCGCAAGCCGACGGGTTGTTCGGCGACGGCTTCGCCGTGTCCATGACCGATGGTGCCCGGGGAAGCGCTGTGCTTCACGGCAGTTACGTCGCCGACAGCGCACGAGCGGGCGTTGCGAATTTCGGTGCCGATCTGGCGCTGAATCACACGGCCATCGTCTGCTCGGGTTTCGATCTGACCGGCGCCGCGCACAACGACAGTCAACACGCATTCGACGACCAAGGCGGCAATTTCTGCGGTTGCCCGAGTCCAGACAGTGCGTGCAAGGCGATCTCTCCCAATCTGGAGCCCCCGACGCTCTGAGCGCGGTAGCGAGGTTGCTTCAGGCCTAATTCTTCTGGGCGGTGAGCTCGAAGGTCCCCCAGCTCGCCGCATCGTAGCCATCGACGACGATGTAGTAGGTTCCCGCCGCTGGGGCGGTGAACTGGAGCGACTCGTCGGTGCTCACGCCCGGTGAGTCCTGGCAGTGGGCTGGCTTGGTTTCGTCGCAATCGGTCATGATGGAGAGCACGACGTCGAATTGGGCTTCGACCAATAGGTCGAGCTGGTCGTTCTCCTGCAAGGCCAGCGAGTAGACCCGATCCGGGCCGTTGGAGGGCGCGCAGGGGGCTTGATAGTCGTTGCTGAAGCCTAGTGTGTGGCCGGGAAACGGAGCTCCGACCAGGTGGTCGATGTTGGGGCCGGGACATTGGTCCTCGTTGAGCACTGGCGTTTCGAATCGGCAGCTCTCGTCGCAGCCGTTCGATGGCGCAGCGCCACCGGCACCGCCCCCTCCACTGGTGCCGAAGTCACACTGCTCAGCCAGCTCGGTGTCCGAGGCCGGGTTGATGACTCCGTCACCGCAGATAGGCTCAGTCAGCGTGAGCCTCACGTTGTGAGCTCCCGACTCGACGGCGCCCTCGACGATGACGAACAGTTGCTGGTCGCCGATGACTCCGAGTTGGATCCGGTCCCCGGCCGCGTCGATACAGGGGAGCTGGTCCGGTGGCAGGCCGAAGGTCGTACGCACCCCGCACTCGCTCTCGACATAGACGACCGGTTGGGACGGGTTTGGCTCGGTGGTGATGGTGAGCGTGCCCCGGTCCTGAATCTCCAGCGAGTACACGACGTCCGGCCGCCCCTCGTCGGCTCCGCCGCCGCAGTACGAGCTGTAGTCATCGGTGGCAGTGCTGTCGGCATCCTGGAGCAAGACGGATTGATCGACCGCCAGTCCAAACCACTCAGCCCACGACTCGTCGTCGAGACGTGGGCACTGATTGGTGCTGAAAGGCCCGGAAGGCGGGTCGTCAGGCCCGCCTGCACCGCCCTCTGCCAGCCCGCCTCCGCTGCCGCCTGGCCCGCTACTGCTTGAAGATCCCCCATAGTTGTCAAGGCTGTCCTCCGAGGCCATGCAGCCCAAGCTGATCTGCAGGCTGGAGACAGTGACCACCGTTGCCAGGCCAGACAGCCACAGCCACGATGCCTTGTTGGTTTGCGCTAGCCTCATCAATCAGCTCCCTCGCAGTAGAGGCCTACTGAATCGTGGCGGTCAGGTCGAAGGTCCCCCAGCTCGCCGCATCGTAGCCATCGACAACGATGTAGTAGGTTCCCGGCGCTGGG
>JAUVCD010000463.1 GCA_030590865.1 Myxococcales bacterium
GAGAGCCAAGCTGGCGTCGCTCGGTGGGGCATCGACAGCCGCGAACAGGAGGCTCAAGGGAAGCTCGATGGCCGGCAACCGTTGATGATCCCAGCGCACCTGCAGGGTGACGGTGTCGAGGGTTTGGAGACCAGCTCGGGCGATCTGCACGCGGGCATTGATGATGGTGCCCGGCCCGGACAGCTCGTGGGTTTGAACGGACTGCTGTGGGCGCAGGGAAACGCGCCTCGCCTGGGCCGACCCCGTGGCGGGGCCTGTGGATCGGAGCAGGGTCAGCACCTCGTCCCGAGCGGCCAGCCGTCGGTCAGCCGCAGGGCGCGGCCGTTGCACTTCATCCAGCACCGCGGCGGTTTGGTGAAAATAGAGGTCCCGTGGGTCGAGGTGGTCGAGGCTGACGATGAGCTTGGTGCTGAAGACCACCGGGTAGTACCAAGCCAGGCGCCGGCTCGAGCCTGCCCCGAAGGGCGTGGCGAACATCTCTCCGGCACTACCGTCGATCACTCTGCTCAAAAGTGTTTGGACCACCGGCTGGCGCCGGTCATCGACATAGATGCGCAACACCTCGTGGTCCGCCGGTCGCTGCCGGAGAGAGGCGGCGGTCATCCAGATGCGGGACAGGCGTCCAGAACCCTCGAAACGGGCCATCACATAGCCGCGCACATGCGGCTCGGGGCAGTGCTCTTGGTCCAGCACGAAAGGCGCATCCTCGGCCGACGGCCGTGCCTGCTGGCCGGCACAGATGAAGTTGTTCATGTCCCGGTTGCCCCGCCGCCACAGAGCAATCGGTGCCTGCTCACCGGTCTGGCGGTCCTCGCTGGATTGCTGGCGATAGCGACCGGTGCCCAGCACCGGTAGCCCGCTCCAATCGGCCATCCTGCTGAGCGCCTCTTCGTCGGCGAGCTCGACCGCAATTAGGTCGGTCGTCTCACCAGGCGAGAGCAGCTTGCCGCAGGTGTAGACCGCCACTGCAACGAAAACGACACTCGCCGCGACCGCGATCCCTCGCGCAATCGTCACTGGCTGCCGAGCGATCCGAGCGCTCGGAAACGGGCGTAGCGATGGTCGGCTAGCTCGTCACCGCTCAGCTTGGAGAGCTCGGTCAGCGCCTGCTCGAGTGCCTTGTCCAAATTCGCTGCGGCCCAGTCATAGTCGTGGTGAGCGCCACCTGGCGGCTCGGCCACGATTTCGTCGACCACCCCGAGGCGCAACAGATCTTTGGATGTGATCTTGAGCTGCTTGGCGGCTTCCGCGGTGTGCTCGGCGTCCTTCCACAGGATGGCGGCACAGCCCTCAGGCGTAATGACCGTGTAGCAACCGAGCTCGAGCACCAAGACACGATTGGCCACGCCGAGGGCCAAGGCGCCCCCCGACCCTCCTTCGCCGACGATGCAGGCCACGATCGGTACCCGGGCTCGGGCCATCGTGGCGATGGACGCGCCGATAGCCTGGCTCTGTCCCCGCTCTTCGGCGCCGATGCCAGGGTAGGCGCCAGGCGTGTCGATGAAGGTCACGATGGGCAGACCAAACTTCTCGGCCAGCTCGTAGAGCCGAATCGCCTTTCGGTAGCCCTCAGGGTGAGCCATCCCGAAGTTTCGTCTGAGGTTCTCCTTGGTTCCTCGCCCCTTCTGGTGACCGACCACCGCCACACTACGGCCGTGAAAGCGTGCCAAGCCCGCCACTAGGGCCTCATCTTCTGCGAAGCGGCGGTCGCCTTTGAGCTCGATCCAGTCGTCGAAGAGTCGCTGCACGTAGTCGAGCGTGTAGGGGCGGTTGGCGTGCCGTGAAAGCTGTACCTTCTGGATGGGCGTGAGCTTGGCCAGTAGCTCACGGGCGATGATGGCGGTCTGCTCCTCCAGCTCCTGCAGCTCAGCCGCGTATTGGTCGCTGCCATCAGACAGGGCGCGCACCTCCCGTACCCGAGCGAGTAGCTCGACGACGGGCTTCTCGAATGGGAGGACGACCGCGGTCACAGGGGAGATCTAGGGAATAAGTCGGGGGAGGTAAAGCGACTAGCGCGCCAGGTCGCCCGAGCCGGTCACCGATCAGTCGGCCGGTGGCGGCGCGGCCCTGGTCGGGCCATCCTCGTCGGTGGGCTCATCGCTAGGGCCGGCGGCGCTCGTCGGTGGCACCTGAGATAGCGGCTGAGAGCGGATGACGTTGAACATCCGGACCGCCTCTTCGCGACCCCTGATGCGGGTCGGCGGTAGCTCTTCGACCTCGAAGCGAGAGCCAAGCATGTTTCGGGTGGTCTCGGACAGCACGATCTGTCCAGCCAGGGCCTTGGAACAGAGGCGCGCCGAGACGTTGGCGACGTCCCCGATGACTGTGTAGCTGAGGGTCTCGTTGGTTCCGATCGAGCCAGCGACCACGGGACCGGTGTCGATGCCCACGCCGACCCCTAGGGGTGATTTGTCGCGGGCCATGCGCTCTCGGTTGAAGGCGCCCAGCACTTCGGTCTGGCGATAGGCACATTCGACGGCTCGCTCCGCGTCGTCGGGGTGCGGCACCGGTGCGCCCCACAGCGCCATGATCCCGTCGCCCATGTACTTGTCCAGCGTGCCCTCGAACTCGAAGATGACCTGCACCATCCCCTCGAAGTACGAGTTGAGCATCTCGACCAGCTCTTCCGGAGGCGTGTGCTCGCTCATCCGGGTGAAGCCTCGAATGTCGCTGTTGTAGACGGTGCACTCGGTGCGCGCGCCACCAGGGACCACGTCGAGCTGACCATCGATGACCCGATCACGGACCATCGGTGACAGGAAGCGACTCAGTCGATCCCGAGTCAACAGCTCGTTCTCCATCTTCTTACCCAGCATGTTGATCTCGATGAACATGGCGGCCTGGTTGGCTACTGCACCGACCAGCTCGAGATCTTTGGGTTGGAATTGAGCCAGCGACTTGGAGTCTAGCCACAGCACACCGAACAGCTCACCAGCGTGGAGCATGGGCGCCACGATGGCAGACTGAATCTGGTTGAGGATCATGCTCTTGCCCTTGGAGGCGGCAAAATCCATGGCCGCGTCGTGGGTGAGCACTGCTGTGCGATCGGTCACTACCTTCTGAAGGATGGTGGTCGACACGCTGATCGCCCCTTTGCCGCCGTCGTTTCGATGGCTGGCAAAGGGCTGCATTTCGCCGGCCTCGTTGGCGAGGAAGATCACTCCACGCTGAGCGGGGATGAAGCGGAAGATGCTCTTCAGGATCTTCTCGAGCAGTGTCGGAGTATCTGACTCGTCGGCGATGTCGCGGGTGAGCTCGTAGGACAGCCGGAGCCGCTCGTAGTCAGCCCGTAGCTGATCCATGTTCGCGGCGACTTCGTTGAACGGTCGGAAGTCGGCGTCCGTGGCGGCGATCTCGGCGCCGATCTGGCGGGCCTCATCGTCTGTGTCGATGTGGGTGCCGACGGGAACAGCAGGCAGATAGGCCGTGCTGAATCCCCGAGAGGGTGTGCGTGTCGCCGGTGGCGGCGGCCGGCGTTGAGGCGGTGGTCCAGGCGGGCCGGCCTGCCGTTGCGGTGGCGGTCCAGGCGGGCGGGCATAGCCACCCTGCTGTTGCGAGTAGTCCTGGGCCGACTGAGCCGCGTGGGATGGCGGCGGCTGCTGACGCTGGTAGGCCGGCTGCTGTGCCGGCGGTGCCGCCTGTGGTGACTGTGCCGACGGCACGCCTTGGCCCTGCCAAGCCGGGTCTTGCGGTTGCTGCCACTGAGGCTGGGCGGCGGCGCTGGCCGGAGCTTGGTGCTGAGGGCTGGCCGCTTCTTCGAAGCGCGCCTTGGTTTGACCGAGGGCGATCTCATCACCGTGGTGCAGGTCCCGTTCCCCTTGCACTCGATCCCGGTTGACGAAGGTGCCGTTGAGGCTACCGAGGTCGCGGAGCACGAAGCCTTCGGCCCGTTGCTCGACGATGCAGTGCTCCTTCGAGACGATCTTGTCCAACAGCTGGATCGTGTTGCTGGGATGCCGGCCAAGCGAATTGGTCTGACGCAGCTCGACGATCTGCTGTCCTTCCGCTGTCGTGAGAACAAGACGAGCCATGGACCCGTTGAGCTTAGCCGGGCGAGCCGCCACTCACAATCCGGACTTTCATCGGATCGCCACCAGGGATGGACGACCAAGCTGGGCCGCAGCCCGGCCGGCGGCGTTAGGGCTGTGCACCCGCTCAGGTGGCTACTATGTAGGTCCTCATGGCCAAGGACCTGCTGTTGGCGATCGATCAGGGGACCACGGGCTCGACCTCGCTGGTCATGGACCGTTTTGGCAAGACGCTGGGACGGAAGAACGTCGAGTTTCCTCAACATTTTCCGCAACCAGGGTGGGTCGAGCACGATGCCGAGGATATTTGGCAGAGCGTGGTCGACGCTACCGCCGGTGCGCTGTCCAGCGCCGGAGTCGATGGCCATGCAATCGCCGCCATTGGCGTGACGAACCAGCGCGAAACCACGTTGATTTGGGACCGGGAGAGCGGCAAGCCCATTCACCGGGCCATCGTTTGGCAGGACCGGCGCACGGCACCGCGGTGCGCCGAGCTGCGGGAGGCTGGCCACAGTGACCGGGCCAAGCAGCTCACGGGTCTGGTCTTCGATCCCTACTTCAGTGGGACCAAGATCGCCTGGTTGCTCGACAATGTCGAGGGTGCCCGTGCTCGGGCCGAGCGAGGGGAGCTGTCCTTCGGCACCATCGACAGCTTCCTCATCCATCGACTGTCTGGCGGTCAAGTGCACGCCACCGACGTCACCAACGCGTCCCGCACGCTCTTGATGAACCTCGAGACGCTGACCTGGGACCGAGAGATGCTCCAGCTGCTCGAGATCCCCGAGGGCTTGTTGCCCAAGATCGTGCCGTCTTCAGGCAGAATTGCCGAAACAAGAGACTTTCCCGGGTTGCCGGACGGGGTCCCGGTCGCCGGCATCGCTGGTGATCAGCAAGCCGCTCTGTTTGGTCAGGCCTGTTTCGGAGTTGGAGACGTCAAGTGCACCTATGGCACTGGCGCATTCGTGCTCGTCAACATTGGCGCAAAACCCATCGTCAGCCGCTTTGGTGTGCTGACTACGGTGGCCTGGAAAATTGGCGATGAGGTGGTCTATGCGCTCGAGGGGAGCGCCTTCATTGCCGGTGCGGCCGTTCAGTGGCTACGGGATGGTTTGGGCGTGATCAAGGCGGCTCAGGACATCGAGCCGCTCGCCAAAACGGTGCCTACCAGTGACGGAGTCTATTTCGTGCCCGCTCTGGCAGGCCTCGGGGCGCCCTATTGGGACGCTGAGGCGAGGGGCATGATCTGCGGCCTGACCCGCGGGAGCACTGTGGCCCACCTGGCCCGTGCCACGCTGGAGGGCATCGCTCACGAGGTGACTGACCTGGCCGAGGCGATGGCAGAAGATTTGGGCAAGCCGCTGTCCAAGATGCGAGTCGATGGTGGCGCCGCGCAAAACGACTTGTTGCTCCAAGAACAGGCCAACCTGGCGGCCATGACCATCGAGCGGCCCGTCGACTTGGAGACCACGGCGCGAGGAGCGGCGATGCTGGCGGCGCTGGGCGCCGGGCTGCTGCAGACCAAAGACGAGGCAGCACGGATGTCCCCGCTGGAGCGACGCTTCGAGCCCGCCCCCACGGCAGATCGCGATTCGGCCCGCCAGGGCTGGAAGGCGGCGGTGGCGCGAGCCCGTTTCAGTGACCCTTCCAGCGATTGAGCGCCGCTCGAAGCAATGGTCAAGCGCGGCCATTGGGAGCTGACCGGGACGCGGTGAATCGTCCGGACTAGATCCTCGAGCGTCGAGACACGTCCGATACTCGTGGGGTTATCCATCATTTTTGGAAGCTCTACCTGAACAAGTCTGTTAATCTCATAGATCCCCTTGGTGGATCGAAGCCGCCAGGTGACACGCCTTATCGGTCGGACAGCCCTCCCCGCGTTAGCCCCGCAGGGACCGACCACACTACTTTCAAGAGGAAGCCTATGTCTGCGAGCGATCGACCAACGGCCGCTGTCTCATCCGACAGTGGGTCCGCCCAATGGAAGGACGTCCCCATCGATTGGGAGGCTCTCGAAGACGCCTTCGAAAACAATGCACCGGAGGTGCACTCCTATCTCCACGTCCCTACTGGGGACGTGCTGCGAATCGTGGACGGTATCGCCGACCCGCAGATGCACGCTCGAATCGCCGCCGATCCGAACTACCTGCGTATCGAGCCGGTCAGCTCACGGGAACAGTACCGGTGGATGGAACGCTACCTCCCGATGGTGGAGAACAAGGAGCTGCAAGAACGGTTGACCCGGGCCATCGATGGTAAGGGTGCCTTCCGGCGTTTCAAAGACGTGCTGATGAGCTTCGGTCCTGAACGGGAGCGATGGTTCTCGTTCCGCAGCGAGCGGCTTCGCATCTTCATGGAGGCCTGGCTCAATGCGCACGCGCTCAACCCGGTGAGGCGCCCGGTGTGGGTGCCCGACATGGTGGACGAGGGGCCGAGCACGCCCAGTCTCGAGCCAGTCAAACGAGCCACGCGCACCGCCGACTCGCTTCGTCGACGGCTACGGGAGATGGTCGAGGGCCTCGGTCTTCGAGAGCTCGACACGCTCACCGCCTTCGCCGAGTTCCTCACGGCCCAGGCGGCTGCCGTCCGTCCGTCGGCACCCTCCCAGCCCGGAGGGTTGGATGCTGAGGGGGAGCTTTCGGAGGAGACCTCGTCTCCCCCAGGGCTCGACCCGGATGATGAAGAAGGTCCCTCCTCGGCCGAGGTGCTGGCCACCCGACAGCTGGCCAGCGGAGACTGAGAGCCCCTCCTGACCCCTGTCCCCCCTATCCCCCCTGTCCCCCGGGCGCGGGGGGGCTATCGCCCAATGACCACCACGTCCACCCGGCTCCGTGCCGCGCGGTAGTACCGGTCGAGGGCGCCGGCGAGGCGGGTCGAAATGTACCAGCGGCGCAGCTGGGGCTCGATGTCTTCGAAGCGCTGTGTCGTATAAGGGGACTCGCCGCGCTTGTGGACGGCGCGCAGCTCCAGATCGCTCGGCGTCAGCATGGGGGCCACCATCTTGTCGAGGTACCAGCTGGCCCGGGCTCGGCGCCTCAGCAAGGCGTTGAGCTCGTCGGAGACGATACCCTCAGCAGCGGCGGCACCATTGAGCTTGGCGCGGCCGCCGACCTGCTGCTCGATGATGAGTCGAGCGTTCTCGGCGTAGTTACCGACCTGCTTGGGGGTGGGCGCGGGATCGACAGGCAAATGGGTAAGCACCGTCTCGGTCAAATGCCGCTGCAAGGCGGCGCGGACGTGTTTGTCCGTGTAGGGCGCACGAGGCGGGGACCGCTCACTCAGCGCCTCGATACGGGCCTCGAAGGCTAGCTCGCGAGCGGTGATGAACTGAGGCTTGGCCACCCCACCGGTTGCTCTGGAGTGCCAACGCACGACCACCCTATCAATGACTGGGTCGATGGCTGGGTCAATGGTCGGCTTGGCGCGTGCCGCTGCGGTGGCCTTCGGCCGTTTGGCACGCCGCTCACGACGCTCAGCCCGGTCGCTGGGACGGGGGTCCTGCGCCTGGGCCTGGTCCCCGAGGGTCATCAGCAGGATCAGCGCGCCCGCCGCCCAGCCTGCTCGCGTCGCCCTTGGCCCTCTCACGACGAGGAGCACTCCCCCCCTGCGCAGTCGCTGCCACACTCCCAGCTCGTCCCAGTACAGGTGCATTCCGTCGGCTTGCAGCCGCTGCTGAGGCAAGCTTGGCCAGGCTCGCAGCCTGTCTTCAAA
>JAUVCD010000302.1 GCA_030590865.1 Myxococcales bacterium
ACGACCCGGTCGCCGTCACCCAACAGGTAGCGACGCCCAGCTGGCGGTTCATCGACGAAGGCCAATAAGCGACCGGCCAGCGGCCTCAGAAACCACCAACGGAGGAACTCGACCGGCAAGCCGCGAAGCTCTGCGGCAGGCGTGGTGGCGTCTCCCCGGCGCAACAGATCGATGGCAGGCACCGCGAATCGAAACTCGCTGCCGCAGATCCACAAATCGAGGGCCGTCGTGCCCCCAGGGCCGAGCAGGATCATGCGCAAGGCGTTGGGGGGGCGTACCGCGACGGCACCGCGTGCTCGGATCCGCTTGGCCAGGTGAGGCTGGTCGAGGATCAGCGTCACGTTCATGGTGTACGGCGCCTGGGGCGCAAAGACCTCGCGCAACTCAGCGAGCTCACCATGGGCGGTGCGCCACGCCACGAGACCGGCACGCCCAGGTGGCAGACTCGCCGTACTGCTCATTGGGTCGGGACGGCAGCCGACGCTCAACAGGGCGGCCAAGACCAGCGGGGCGGCCACAACCAACACTGTGGCGTGCAGCCTCACCGCGACGGCACCGCGACGTCGGTGGCCACGGCGCTGAGCAGCAGCCCATAGCCCCGGTCAGGCGCAAGGCCCAAGACCATGGCAGCATCCAGCTCGCCGGCCGCCAAGATAGACGCTGCGGCGGCAGCAGCGAAACCACCAGCGCCTTCGTGACCGCCGGCCCGTTGCACCGTGGTGCGACGAGGTACCGCTGCCCAGGCGGTGTGATCCAGGATTGCTCGGGCCGCAGCATCATCCCGGGCGAGAAACACGGCGACCGATCCGAGCTCGCCAGGGGACGGCAGACCGCCCAGTGGGTTACTTGGCGCCCCCCGCCAAGAGGTCGACCACTCGACCCGCGCCAGCGGACGGCCACCGCGGGCGGCCACCCCCTCTTCCGACTCGACCAACACCACCGCGGTCCCTTCACTTCGCTCGCCGTTTGCTCCAGAGCCGTCTTGGGTCGCGTACAATGGGCCGAGTACCGCCTCGGTGATCGGGCTTGCCTGCTCGACACCTCCGGCAAGCATGGCATCAGCCTCCCCCGCCGCAATGAGCTCGATGGCGCTCACCAGCGCGCTCTCGGAGGCTGCTCCCAAGTCCGCGCAGGCGAAAACCGGCCCGCCCAGGCCGTGATAAATGGACGCATGAGCCACCGGCGCGGAGGGCAAGAGGCTTGGAAACACCGCCGGACTGGCGAACTTCGCGCCTTTTTCGAAGACCCGGTGAATGAAGGCCGAGCACTCGTCCACCGATCCGAAGGCCGAGCCCAAAATGGCGCCGAAACGCTCGAGATCCCACCCAGACTGACCCACGCCAGCCGCCCCCATGGCCACCTGCATCGCCGTAGCCGACAGTCGGCCGGTGCGGTCGATGCGACGGGCGCGAGCCAAATCGAGGTAGCCCTTGGCATCGAAGTCGACCTGGCCGGGTCCTGGCGGATCACCGAGGTCGACGTAGTCACGAGCGGCGGCGGTGTCGCCCACGCCGAGCGCCCCAACGGTTCCCGCAGCCGTCACGACTACCGACCGAGGCTTGGCACCAGCCCGGTCGGCAAACCGTCCGGGCTGGGCAAAGACCAACACGACGTCACTGCCACCAAAGCCGAACGAATTGCTCATCGCAGCGCGGACCTCGCCCTGCCGTGCCGTGCGCACCAGATCCAAGGGAAGCTCGGTGTCAGCCTCGACGAGCCCCATGTTGGGTGGAATTTGTCCTCCCGCGATCGTCATGGCGGTGATGGCAGCTTCGATGGCACCGGCGGCTCCCAAGGTGTGGCCGATCTGCCCCTTCGAGGAGGACACGGCGACACGGCCCAACCGGGCGCCGAGACAGCCTGCGAGCGCCTGGACCTCCATCTGGTCGTTGAGCCGCGTGGCGGTCCCATGAGCGTTGACGTAGTCGATGTCGTCCGGGGTCAGAGCCCCGCGCTCCAGGGCGGCAGCCATGATTCGGGCGGCCGTCTTGCCCGACGGCTCTGGGTTGGTGATGTGGTGGGCTTCAGCACCAACGGCCCAGCCCCGCAGCTCGGCGATCGGGTCAACGCCACGAGCACGAGCGGATTGCTCGGTCTCGAGCACCAGCAGCGCGGCGCCTTCCCCCATACTCAACCCGTCGCGGTCCTTGTCGAAGGGGCGGCAGGGCTCGGCTGACAGGGCCCCCAGGCAGCTGAACCCGGTGTAGGTCAATCGACAAATCCCATCGCCCCCTCCGGCGAGCACGCGCTCACTACGGCCGGTGGACAGCCACGAGGCAGCCATCAGCAGGGCATTGGCTCCGCTGGAGCAGGCGCTGCAGATGGTTCGGGCACGCCGAAAAGGCGCCACAACGTCCTGCATCCGGTCAACGGTCGACGAGAGCGGGTGGGACAGCATCCGCCCGAGCGGCAAGCGTGCCTCCGCGGCCTGGTGCATCTCGGCCAAGAGGCCTTCGGTTTCGAGCATCCCAGCGGTAGTGCCGCCAAATGCCAAATCTACGGGCAGCGTGGCGGGGTCCAGCTCGGCCTGGGCGAGGGCCGCTCGGGCGGCCAGCACCGACATGGCATCGGTGCGGGACCAGCCCTCAGCCCCCTCGGCGGGAGCCACCTCGGCCACCGTCAGGCCACCGACCTCAGCGGCGATGGAGGACCGGCAGCCGGTCGGATCGAACCAAGTCACCGGACCAAAGGCGCGCTCGCCGGCAAGCAGGGCAGCAAAGGTGGTGGCGGCGTCACGCCCCAGCGGCGAGACGACGCCGATCCCTGTTACCCAGATGCGCATGCAGAAGTGGGCCAGGGTGCGCTAGGCAGACTCCCTGTCGATGTAGGCGACCAGTGAGTCAACAGAGGCGAAGATGGGACGGGCTTCGTCTCCTTCGGGAACCTGGACCCCGAAGTGCTCCTCGATCACCATGGCGAGCTGCAGCGCATCGAGCGAGTCGAGGCCGAGGCCTTCGCCAAACAGCGGCGCCCCATCGTCGATGTCGTCGGAGGTTTTACCCTCCAAGTTCAGTTCTGTGATGATGAGCTCTTTGAGCTTCTTACGTACGGTCTCGCTAGGCATCTCAGCGTCCTGCCCCTACCACGACGCGTGGCGCCATGCCAGTGGGTTGGACCTGGGTGGCTGCGTGGCGCCCTGGGCTCGGCAAGCCCTGCTGGGGCATAGCTCTTTCCCCCTTGGCCTGCTACACACGCGCCATGGTGACCGATGCAGAGATAGACAGCTTTGAGGCGTACTGGCCGGTCTATCTGCGGAACCACTCGAAGAAGTCGACCCAGGTGCTGCACTTGGTCGGCATGGGAGCCGCCCTCGGCGCGGTGGCAGCCGGTCTTACGAGCCGCCGGCGCCGCTGGTTCATCGCCCTAGCACCTGCGCTCGGCTTCGGTCCAGCGTGGCTCGGACACCTGGTATTCGAAGGGAACCGGCCAACCACGTTCGACCATCCGCTCTGGGCACTGCGGGGCGGGCTCCGAATGGCCGGCAGGTGGGTCACCGGCCGGCTGAAGGACGAGATCGCCACGGTGATAGCAGCGGACGAAGAGGCCGAGGCTGAACCACCCGAGGCTAGGCCGGCCGAGACTGGATCGGCCGAGGCTGAATCGGCTGAACCATTCCAGAGAGATAACCAGAGCGCTTCGGAGACTTCACCACAGAATGGCGAAGGGGATGGCAACGGCGCCGGTCGCACGCCGCCACCGGACCCCCATTCGCTGAACTAGCCACCGCGAAGCCTGACGCCGCCCGCCTAGACCGATGAGTGACGCTGCAGAGCCACCGGAGGCCGCCATCTCGGACCTCGAACTGCTCGAACAGACCAGCCGAGCGGCCGATCGCCTGCGCGCCGAGGTAGCCAAGGTCGTGGTGGGACAAGCCGACGTGCTCGAGGGGATGCTCATCACCTTGGCCGCCGGCGGACATGCCCTGCTGGTCGGGGTGCCGGGTCTGGCCAAGACGCTGCTCGTCTCCTCCCTTGCCCAAGCCCTCGAGCTGAGCTTCGGTCGCGTTCAGTTCACGCCCGATCTGCTGCCCGCCGACATCACCGGCACCGACGTGCTCCACGAGCAAGAGGGGCAACGCAGCCTCCGCTTCCTGCCTGGACCGATCTTTCACAACCTGGTGCTCGCCGACGAGATCAACCGCACGCCACCAAAGACGCAAGCAGCGCTGCTTCAGGCGATGCAGGAACGTGAGGTCACCGTCGGGACCAACACCCATCGGCTGCCGACCCCCTTCCAGGTCTTCGCGACCCGCAATCCTATCGAGCAAGAAGGCACCTATCCTTTGCCCGAGGCTCAGCGGGACCGGTTCCTGCTGGAGATCATGGTCGACTACCCCACTGAGGAGCAGGAGCGCGAAGTGGCACTGAGCACCACCTCGGCGCAGACGCCCAAAGTAACCCCAGTAGTCACTCACCAGGAGCTGCGCGGCATCATTCGACTCGTTCCGCGCATCCCGGTAACCGACGAAGCCGTGCGACTCGCGGTCAGCCTGACCCGAGCAACCCGGCCAGGCTCGCCCACGGCTCCGCAAGAGGTCACCGAATACGTGCGCTACGGCGCCGGCCCCCGGGGAAGCCAGGGGTTGGTGCTGGCCGCCAAGGCCCGCGCTGCGCTGCGCGGCGAGGCCGCGGCAGATATCGACGATCTGCGCGCTTTGATTGTTCCCGCGCTGCGCCACAGGCTGGTGCTGAGCTATCGGGCCGAGGCTGACGGCGTCACCGAAGTGGACGTGCTCGACCGCGTCCGCGCGGCGGTCTGACCCTTCCCCCCCCCCCGCGCTCACCCCCCCGAACGCCCCCGCGTCCCTTCCGCTTCTGAGCGCTCCATTCTCGCGGCTCGATGGGCTCGGGTCTCGATTCTCGGGTCTCGATTCTCGACAGGCTCGGGTCTCGATCACTCGATTCTCGCAGCTCGACAGGCTCGATTCTCGATCACTCGATTCTCGGGACAACCGCAGCTCGTGCTCGCTGTAGCTTCGATTACGAGAAGCTCGACTGTTATCGGCTCGCCGTCTCGGTGAACCGGTGGTTCTCCCGAGCAGGGTTTCCTCGCGGGCGGTCTCACCTGCGTGACCAAGGGCTGCGGGCGTCTGATTCGGTGGTGTGCAACATCGCCGAGGGGTGCTCCAAGAAGGGAACCGTTGGGGGCAAGAACCAACTGTTGATCGCCCTCGGATCTGCCGGTGAGTGCTGCGCGGTACTCGACTGCGTCTCGCTCTAAGGGAGCGTCGAGCAACAAGACAAGCTCAGGCGCATTGGTGCCATGCTCTTCAAAATGAGCCACTAGCCGGTCGCCAGCCGGCAACCCGCCAGGGCTCTGCTGTGGCCCGTAGGCCTATCGGCTGTGGCGCCGGATGAGGCCAGTCAGCATGGCGCAAACCCTGTTGGCCAGGGTAAGCAATTCTTCTGTCTCAGCTTCGCCTAGAAGCTCATACCGGTACAACCGCTCGAGATGACTGGCCACCTCACCAGCTTCGCTACGCGCCTCCTCATTCGCTCGCTTCGCTCACGGTTTCGGGGCCCGACGCGCGCTCTGCGCGCGTCACCCGTGCACTTTCTGCCGCTTCTGCTTGGGTGAGAACCGGTTTGCCCCTTCAGCAATGAGAGCCTCAGTGCCGGTCGCCGACCGCAACAGCTGGTCAGCAATGTTGCGATACCCCCGCGGTACCCGGTCAGCGACCATCTTCCCCCGGTCGGCCAGCTCACTGGCGACGAGCCAGGCATCAAGCTTGTGATGAGCGAATTGAAACTTGCTGGTGTCCGCAGCGCGACTCCCTTTGCTGACACCCCCGCCGCCTTCCCGAGCCCCCTTCCCCCACGCGCTCGCCTTCCCGAACGCCCCCCCTTCCCTCCCGCTTCCGAGCCCGATCTGCCCACTGCCGTGGGGTGGGGGCCGCCCCCGCGGGTGCCCGAACGTCGCGACGGCGCCTAACGGGCACCCCTGTGACGACGGCGCCGACGGTTGCCTCACGCCTTGCCGTCGGCCATCATGCCGCTCAGCCCGTCCAGTCAGCCCGTTCAGTCAGCGGAGTTTCATGGCATCCCATCGTCAGCGTCTGTTGCTCGTCTGCGGCATCTCTGCCCTGGTCGCCCTGACCACCAGCGTGGCTTGGGCTCAAACCACGGCCCAACCATCCAAAGCGACTGCGCCGGAGCAGCCGCGGCCCCCCCAGCGGGCCCGTCAGACGACAGAGCCCAGCAAGGAGCAGATCGACAAGCGCATCGAGCGGGTGAAGAAGCGTGCCGCCACTCGGAAGGCAAAGCGTCAACAGCGGCGGAGAGATAGCCGGCGAGCGCTCCGCAAGCGACTCGCCAGACTGCTCCATGGCCAACCCGTCACGCCGGAAGTGAAGCGGGAGCTGTCGATTCACGGGCGTCGCACGGCCCAGTTGCGACGGATCCGCTTCATCGCTGCCACCAAGAACAACTACGACGTCGTGGTGCGGGCCGACAAGGCGCTCGCCCGGGAGAACTCGCGGCACGACGGCTGGTGGCGCCAGCGACGCAAACAGCCAGTCTTGAAAAAGAACGCAGCGGAGGCCAAATGAGGACGCTACCCATGGCCTGCGCCGCCGCCCTCTGCTTGGCCACGGCCTGCGATCCCACCAGCCAGGCGCCCCCAGCGCCCAGCGCCCAGAGCACCACCGCCGCGGCGCCCACGACCACAGCATCGTCGTCCGATGCGGCATCACGAGCAGCAGAGCTCAAGGACGAGGATCTCCCGGTGGCGGCCGACTTCGAAGAGCTGGCCGACCAAGAGATCAACGAGGGCAACTACCTCGACAAGCTGGGAGAGATCGAGACCGAGATCGGCGGAGGCACCGCCACTGGTGCTGACGGCGGGACTGGCAAGTAGGCCCCAGGCTACTCCCAGATGGCCCAGTCCACCTGCCAGTTCGAGCAGGAGAAATCGAGAGACGGGATGTCGGGGCGCACCTGGATGTCCAGGTAGGCGATGTCGGTGGACCCAGAGGTCATCGTGGCCTCGACCTGCACCACCGGCGATGTGGTGCCTGTCGACGTCGCACAGGTCGGGATGGTGGTGGCCTCATCCTTGGCGCAATAGGTGCTCGCATCGGACCAACAGACGCAGACCTCGTACCAGAGACCCGAGCCAGGTGAAGTAACGGTCACCTGGGCCCAGATCGGATCGTCGGGCAGCACATCCCACTTGTCCTCGGTGGCTTCGACGGTGAACCAATCGCTGTCCCCTTGGGGGAGCAGCTTGCCGTAGACGGCCCCGGTGGTGGTTCCGGGATAGGTGTTGTAGGTGCCCACCTGGGGGATGCCGGTGCTCCAAACGTCAGGGAAGTCGGTGTTGCCGTTGGAGGTGTCGCCGTAGAAGCCCTCGTCGGCGCTGCCGTCACAGTCGTTGTCGAGCAGATCGCAAACCTCAGTCGAGGGCTGGCTGGTCTGAATGCACTGCAACGTTCCGGACAGACACTGTTGCGTGCCGTCACCACAAACGCCGTTCAACCCGGTGTTGCAAGCCGCCCCGCCGCCTGGGTTGCCCTCGTCAGTAGCGCCGTCGCAATCGTTGTCCAGATTGTCGCAAACCTCGTTGGAGGCCGAGGTTGTCGGCAGGCACTGAACCGTGCCGTTCTGACAGGTGGTCGTCCCCACGGCGCAGACACCCAGCTGCCCGGTGTTGCAGGTTGCTCCACCACCGGGGTTGCCTTCATCGGTGCTGCCGTCGCAATCGTTGTCCAGACCGTCGCAAACCTCGCTGGTCGGTGAGGCGATCTGGGTGCACTGCAGGCCCCCGTTGACACAGTCGTAGAGCCCGGCTGCGCAAACCCCCGAGTTGCCGGTCGTGCAGGTCCCACCGCCACCTGGGTTGCCCTCGTCCACGCTGTTGTTGCAGTTGTTGTCGAGCCCGTCACACACCTCGGGCAAAGGCGTCACGTCGCCCACGCAGACACCAAAGGACCCGTTGCTGCAGGTCTGCTGGCCATCGGAACACTCGCCGACGTTCTGAGTCTGGGACGAGCCGGTGTAACAGGCTTGAGTCTGGCCGTTCTGGCAAATGCATCCCTCGTCGACGTCGCCATCGCAATCGTCGTCGGTCCCGTCGCAGGTCTCGCCGTTGGGATTGGGATCCCCTGGAATGCAGGGATTGGGTGTACCGCCGATGCACTCTTGCTCGGTCGTCTGGCAGATCCCGAGGCCGCAGGTCACCTCACCAAAGCCCTCGTCGGTCTCGCCGTCGCAGTCGTCGTCCCGACCGTCACACTCCTCGGTCTGCTCCACCGTCTCGCCGTCGCACGCACCCCAGTCACCGTTCACGTCGCAGGTCTGGAGACCCTCGGTGCAGGCACCGATCCCGATCAGATCCGGGTTTCCCGAGTAGCAGTCCTGGGTGTCGCCCTCACTGCAGTCGCACCCCTCGTCGACGACCTCGTCACAGTTGTTGTCGATGCCGTCGCAGAGCTCTTCCTGATCGGCGCAATGGTCGCCGCCAATGCCGCTGCTCGAGCTGGTGCTGGTGTTGCCGCCGGTGCCGCTGCTGCCGATGTCGCTACCGGTCTCGCCGGCAGCACAGCCGCTCGATGTCCAGATCAGGCCACTGGTCAATAAGACGGCAGCTCCGCCGAGGACGAATGAGCGCATGGTGGTTCTCCCGAATGAAAGCAAGCCCGTGCCATCCAAGATCGTCGACGGCGAGGGCCTAGCGCGCCCCGTTTCTGCGCACAGGCTCCTACATTTTACGCTATTTAGGCGTGCCGGTCCTGGCTATTTCGCCGGTGGCAGCCACAACGGGCGCCCCGCCACCGCTAAGCGAACTCGGCGCGGGTGCGGATCTTGTACGAGATACAGCCATCCACCGGGCAGATGTGGCGACACATCAAGCAACCCACGCAGTGGTCCTCATCGACCACCGGCTTGCGCTTCTCGTCCAGGCGGATGGCCTGATGGGCACCATCCTGGCAGGCGATGAAGCATTGCCCGCAGCCCACACATTGGTCCTGGTCGATTTGGGAAATCGCCTCGGTGGTGTGGTCGAGCTCCGCTGGGTCGACCAGCTTGTCCAGCGACCGTCCGACCAGATCGCCGACACTCTCGACCCCGATCTGCTTCAGATAGTCGCGCAACCCATCGCAGAGATCTTCGACGATGCGATAGCCAAAGCGCATGATCGAGGTCGTACACTGCAGGTTGCTCGCCCCGACGAGGAGGAACTCAGCCGCATCGCGCCAGGTGGTCAACCCACCCATTCCGGACAAGGGGATGGTGAGCTGCGGGTCCTTCGCCATCTCGGCGATGAAACGTAGCGCGATGGGTCGGCCAGCCTGACCGGAGAAGCCGCTGATGGACGAGCGCCCTTTGATGGTCGGCATCGGCGCCAGGCTCTCGAGATCCAGATGCGAAATGGCCTTGATGGTGTTGATGGCGCTGATGCCGTCGGCCCCGCCTCGTTGCGCGGCCAGCGCCACGGGCACCATGTCGGTGATGTTCGGGGTCATTTTGGCGATGACGGGGATGGAGCAGGCGCCCTTAGTCACCTCGGTGAACAGCTCGATGAGATCCTCGACCTGACCCACCTTGTGGCCCGCCCCTTCAGCGGCCATCTGGGGGCAGGAGAAGTTCAGCTCCAAGAGTTGGGCACCGGCGTCTTCGCTCTTCCGCGCGAGCTCCGCCCAGTCTTCCTTCGAGAAGCCCATGATGGACACACAGACCACCTGGTTCGGATATTTCTTGCGCAACTCGCTGATATCTTTAAGGTTATCAGCAAGAGTCCGATCCGTAATTTGCTCGACATTCTGGATGCCAACCGCCGTCCGCGCCCCCTCGTAGTGCACCGCATTGAGCCGCGGCGACGGGTGATAGACCTTGAACTTCTGCTCCAGGCCCAGGGTCTTGTAGTAGATGCCGCCCCAACCGGCCTCGAAAGCCCGGCCGCACATCTCGGCGGTGTTGGACACCGGCGAAGAGGACAAGCAGAACGGGTTCGGGAATTTGACGCCGCAGAACTCGAGCTCCAGTGATGGCTGAGTCGGTCGTGGGGGCAGCTCGACCCCGGGCATGATGGCGGCGGCGGCCCGTTTACCATCAGCCACCGCGCCCACCACCGTGGCGCCCCCAGCGACGGCATCCCCGCCGGCGTAGACCTTGGACAGCGAGGTCTCACCAGTCTCGTCGTTCACCACGAGCCAGCCGATCTCGGTCTTGTCCAGGCTGTCGATGAGCTCTCGGGCACGGTCGTCATGGTCCTGGCGAATCGCGAAGACGACGGCCTGGACCTTGAGCTTGCCCTCCGTGCCCGGTCGATCGACCGCGTTGGCAGGGACCGGCTTGCCCGGTTCTTTCCAGTCGATCTCGATGGTCTCGATCCCCGCGACCGCGCCCCCGTCAGCCACGATCCGGCTGACCCGGTTCTGAGGCATGAAGATGACGTGATGCTCCTGGGCCAGGGCGATCTCTTCAGGATCCGCAGGCAGCTCGTCGAGACCCTCGAGGCTGATGGCATAGACCCGACCGGCGCCGAGCCGGCGGGCCGTATTGGCCACGTCCATGGCCACCGAGCCGCCACCGATGACGGCCACGTCTTTGCCGGCGACGAGCCGCTTGGCCTCGCCCCGATCCCCGTCAGTATTGGCGGAAGCCAGAAAATCGAGGGCCGTGGGCACCTGGGGAAGGTCGCTGCCTTCCATGGGGATGCGCTTGCCTGCCTGGAGCCCAGTCGCCAGGACGACGGCGTCGTAGCCTTGGTCGAGCAGCTGCTTGGCGCCTGCCTTGCCTGCCACCGGCGTGCCCGTCTTGATCTCGACGCCCATGGCCTCGATGCGACCGACCTCTTGGTCGATGAGCTCATCACCGAGTCGGAAGGGAGC
>JAUVCD010000940.1 GCA_030590865.1 Myxococcales bacterium
CCACCGTGGCCATTGCCGCGGCGCTGCCCACGACCTCCACCTCGGCCGGGCACACGCCCCAGAGCCTTACCGGCTTTCCCACGATGAGGATGTCCTCGACGTAGCTGCCTGCCGCAATCGCCACCAGTGCTCCAGGCGCGGCGGCCGTGATGGCTTCGCCGATAGTCGTCCACGGCCGGTCTGCGGTGCCGTCGCTGTCGTCGCCAGCGTAGGTTGCGTCGACGTGCTCGGTGGAGCCATCGATGGGAATGTCGCCCCAGGTGCCGCTGCCGCAAGGCGCCACTTCGCGGCAGGTGCTCTCGCCTGGCACGGCCATCAGCCCCGGCGGGCAAGGCTCGGTCGGCAGGATGGGCTCGCAGCCCTGCCCGACCGGCTCGAACCCGTCGGCGCAGAGCTCAGGCGGAACGCCCGCCGGCTGGCAGCTGCCATCCTCGAGGCCGAGCTCGCCGGCCGGACAGCCGTTGTCCTGCACGCCAGGGGGCACGCAGCTGCCGTCCTCGAGCAGCCGATTCGGAGCCGGGCAAGCATCCTGGCCGCCCTCTCCGCCGCCTGGGGTCGAGTCATCGCCCCCACAGGACAGCGAGCCGATCGAGACCATAAGCATGAGCAGCGCGGCGAAGTGGCGCACCGTTACGACAGGCATCGGCCCGAGCGTATCACGCCAAACCGTCGGCCCCAGCGTCCAGGCTTTGCTGGGGATGCCGGCCAGACATCAGGCAAGCCGCGCCGGCAGCCTACCGATATTGCTTCACATCGATGTTGTGCCGCTTCAGGTAGGTGCGCACGTGCGCTCGCTCCATGCCCGCTCGGCGCGCCATCTCTGAGACGTTGCCCTTGGCCTCTTCGGCGAGCTTGGAGAAGTAGTCCTTGGCGAAGTGGGCAAGCACATCTCGCTTGGCCTCTTGGAACGGTCGTCGATCCACGCCCGATCCGCTCATGCTGATCGGCCCGCTCGAGCTTTGCATGCCGCCCTCGACCAGGGCGCCGAGGTGGGAAGCCACGTCCATCTCCTCGTTCGAATCGCCGAGCGCATAGGCCACGGCGACGGCGTTGCGCAGCTCGCGCACATTGCCTGGCCAGTCGTAGCGCATCAGCCGTTCGAGCTGCTGGTTGCTCACCCGCTCGTAAGCTTGCTCGTCGCCCAGGTCCTTGAGCATGGCCCGTACCAAGATGGGGATGTCCTCCACCCGGTGGCCCAACGGTGGCAGATCGATCTTCACCTGGGCCACCCGGAAATAGAGGTCGCTTCGGAAGCTGCCCTGGTTGACCGCCCGCACCAGATCACGCCGGGTCGCGGCGATCACCCGCACGTCGAACTGCTTGTAGCTCGAGCCACCGACCGATTTGACCCGTCGCTCGGACAGGGCCCGCAAGAGCTTGGGTTGCACCTCGAGGGGCAGCTCACCGAGCTCGTCGAGGAAGATGGTGCCGCCATCGGCGTCGTGGAACGGTGATTTGTGCTTGTCCACCGCCCCGGTGAAGGCTCCGCGCTCGTGTCCAAAGAGGGTCGCCTCGGCCAAGCTGGGCGGGATGGACCCGCAGTCGACCACGATGAAGGGCTTGCCCTCTCGCTTGCTGGCCCCGTGGATGGCCTTGGCGGCCAGCTCCTTGCCGGTGCCGGTGTCGCCGCCGATGAGCAGCGTGAGATCGGTGGGCGCGACCTTGGTCATTCGGTCGAAGATCTTGCGCATCGCCTCGCTGTGACCCACCAGCGGCCCAAATGCGGGGATCGGCGGAACCGTGACCTTCTCAGGACGTAGGGGCTCGAATTCCAGATTCGTGGCGCCCAAGCGGACGGTACATTTAGACGAAATGCACACGTCGCCGACCCGGACGTCAGCCACGAAAGTGCCGTTGCGGCTGCCCAGATCGCGTACCTTGACGCCTTGCTCAGTGGCCACGAACTCGACGTGTACGGCACTCACTTTGCCGTCCTCGACGACCACTTGGCACGCCGGGTTGCGGCCCACGATGACCGGATCTTGGCCAACCTCGATCCAGGTTTCGTCCCCACCCATGCGGATGCGTCCACCGCGTATGTTCACGCGGTTTCGCAAGCCAACCGTGATGTCCAAACGACCCATCTACTTCTGCTCTTCCTCCGCGTCCGCTCCGCGCGCGCAGCGGACGTTACCCTAGTCCGGCTCGTTGAAGCCGTCACCGACTTCGGTCTTAGACTCCGCTGTGTCCCAGCGCACGCTATCCGAGACCTCGGTCATTGTAGGCGGACCATCGATCGCCGTGTCCGTCTGGTAGCTCACCGGTCCTCGACCGCGGACCGGCGGTGGCGTCGACCGGCGAGTGAGGGCCATCGGCAGAATGCGGCGCCACTCTTCCAGCGCTTTGGTCGCGTCGGGGAAGCGCAGCTCAGGCTCACGTTGAAGCACCGTCTCGAGAAACCGCTCGAGACCTGCGGGCCATTGGTCGCCGGTCACCTCGGATAGCGACGGCGCAGGTCGGTCGAGCTTCAACGCGATGATCATGCCGGCGTTGCTGCCTTCGAAGGGAAGGCGTCCGGCCAAGGAGCGAAACGCAACGGCGCCCATGGCGTAGATGTCTGCCCGCTCATCGACCCGCGCTGCTCCGCGCACTTGTTCCGGCGCCATGTAGGCGAATGATCCAAGCGTGGCGTCAAAATCGGTCAAGCTCGGCTCGTCGCGGCGGCCCGCCTCTTTCTTGGTCAACTTGGAGATGCCGAAATCGAGGATCTTGGCGCGCTCGCGCCGCCCGGGCTCATCGATCCACTCGAGGAAGATGTTGCCAGGCTTGAGATCTCGATGGATGACTCCGAGGTCGTGTGCGGCCGTCAGTCCTTCGAGGGCGTCGGCGACGATCGGC
>JAUVCD010000684.1 GCA_030590865.1 Myxococcales bacterium
CTTTCGCAGCGAGGCGGTTGCCCAGCTTCCGGTGAGGACTGCGGACGCCCCACCAGCGGAGCGGGCTGAGGGACCAACGCCTGGCGGCTCGGGCAAGCCGGCAGCGGCCGACCGTGGTCACCGCTACCGCTTCCATTTCGAGAAGACCGGGTCGGCCGCGCTACTGGGCCATCTCGATCTAGTGCGCGAGCTGCCGCGGGTGTTTCGGCGGCTCGCGGTCGCGCTGGTCTACACCCAGGGCTTCCACCCCAAGCCCCAAATGACCTTTGGGCCGGCCCTCGCGCTCGGGGTGGCGAGTCTCGGCGAGCAAGTCGACCTGCGGCTCGAACAACACCGCGACGAGGCGGCCTTGCGACAGCTGGTCGAGGACATGAATCGTGTCAGCCCGGCGGGCCTGAGGTTCGTCGCCGCCCAGGCGCTCGGGTCGAAGGACAAAGCGGTGACCCGGGAGATTGACGGTGCGCGCTATCTATTGGCCTTCGAGCGACCCATCGTGGAAGAGGCTGCTGCCGTGGCCAGCGAGGGAGCCGAGCAGTGGCTCGCCTCGCGCTGTGAGGCGGTGCTGGCGGCCTCGGAGCTGCCCCTGAGGCGTAAGGCCAAAGGACGCATCCGTACCGTTGATGCTCGGCGCCACCTTCGGGTGCTAGCGCCAGCTAGTGGTGCCGCCGGCGATCTGCTTCACCGTGCTGACATTTCAGGCGACCGCTTGGTGGTCGAAGCCGTGGTCGACATTACGGCGACCGGATCGGTGCGGGTCTCGGAGATCGCCCAAGTGCTATTCGGTGGCAGCGAGCCACCGGCCTATCAGGCGGCTCGTATCGCGCTGCTCACCGATGGCGACGACCATGGCGCGGTGCTGAGCCGGTAGCGCTAGAGCGCGTTGCATGGCGTCCTGACCGGAACAGGGGATCGGGACGTGTCGTGCTGGGCTCGGGCGGTTCAGATCGACCATGGCTACCTCGCCAAAATGTTAGACGTCACCGCGTCTGCGGCGCAATGCGCTATCATCGAGGATTCAGTCCTTAGGGAGCTCGCCACGATGCGTCGGCGGGGAGGTACATCATGGAGCGACGAGGGAACAGATTGACCGCCCATCACCACGGGCTGCTGTGGCTCGGTGGCATCGCCACGGTTCTATTCGTGGCGCCGCTGGCGGCGTCCGGCTGCTCGGATGACTCGGAGCCCTGGACCCCTGCTGAAGGCGGTAGCGGGGCGGGTAGCTCGACGAGCAGCGGCACCGGCGCCAGTAGCAGCACGAGCACCAGCGGCTCAGGGGGCAACACGACCGGCGGCGAGACCAACCCGACCTGCGACCCCGGCACCAGCGCCGGTGACGTCCAGGCGCCTGAGTTCGTCATGAATCTGTCCGGCCAGACCAGCTGGTTCGCCTCGCCGGTGGTGCGCGACTTGGATGGCGACGGCAATCGAGAGCTGATCGCCGCCTATTATTCGGTCTTCGTCTTTGACAGCGATGGCAATCTGCTCGACGAGGCCGACGGCGGCGATGGTCGAGTCTATGCGCCTCACGTGGTGGCCGACATCGACAACGACGGCGTAGTCGAGATCGTCTACGGCAACGGCGAAGAAGTCTATTCCTATGGCTGGGTCAACGGCGCCCTGCAGCTCGAGTCGGGCTGGCCTGTCGACACGACCACGGCCGGCGATTCTCCCGAGGTGAGGGGCATGGCTGCTGCCGACTTGGACGGCGATGGGCAGATCGAAATCGTGGTCACCACCACTCAGACCTCCAGCACCGAAAGCGGCGGCGCGCAGGTCTTCGTCTACAGCCCCGACGGATCGCTCTACCAGCCCAGCGGCATCAGCTGGCCTGCCTGGCCCCGATACAACAACCTGACCGGCCCAGGCGGTGACGCCGACGTCAACGGCTACGGCCATCACGGCTTTGGCTGCTTTGGCCTCAACGTCGGGGTGGGGACCATCGACGACGACCCAGAGCTGGAGATCCTGGCCACCTACGACAACCACCACATCCAGGCCTTCAATCACGACGGAGTGGCGATCAACTCGTCGGACTGGTTCACCAACCGCAGCAACGACCATTCAGGCGAGCGGCTCACTTGGGGCCAGTTCATCCGCTGGACCGACCCTCAGGTTGAAGAGGACCACTATCACAACCATTCTGGCGAATGGCCCCACCCGAGCTGGACCGAGTGGCTCCAGTGGACGGCCTCGCCGCCCAATGTGGTCGACATGGACGGTGACGGGGACAACGAGGTCCTCGGGGTTCCTAACATCGAAATGTTCGAGCCCTATGAGACCCAGGCCTACGGCATCATGGTCCTCGAGGGCGCGCATGGCGACGGCAGTCGTTCAGCCATGCGCCTGCCAGGCTGGGAGACATTGCCCCGGGGCCTGGCTCCCATGACCGACGACGACTGGTACCCACCGAGCGGCGTGCCGGCAGCGGCCACCATCGATTTGCAGGGCGACGAGCTGCCCGAGGTCGTCATCTCGCTCAACGACGGCCGCATGTCCGCCTTCGATGCCACTGGCGGAGAGCTCTGGCACTTCGACTACACCTTTGGTCACGCTCTGATGTACGCCTCCGAGCCCATTATCGCCGACCTCAATCAAGACGGTTCGGCCGAGGTGCTGTTCTCCACCTTTGGTGATCCCGACACCACCGACTCGGGTCACCTGGTGATCCTGGCCGCCAATGGTGCCTTGCTCTACGACGTGCCTTTGCCCAACCCCGGTCATAACGGTAATGGCAACGGGGCGCCGGCTGCTCCAGCGGTCGGTGACTGGGACGGCGATGGCGACCTCGAAGTCTTCGTTCAGACCTTCGAGCACGGTTTAGACGTGTTCACCATTCCCGGCTCTGCCGAGAACTGTCTGCTCTGGCCCACCGCTCGCGGTGGCCCGCTCCGCATGGGGCAGCCCAACGACGATCCGCACTTGCAGTGAGGACCGTGGCGCTCAGGCAGGCGGTGCGATCTTCGTCTCGCACCCAAAGAGAATGTCGATCTTGCCTGCCCCGTCGACGGAGACCACGTCACAGCTGCTCGGGCAGAGGTGGATCGACTGAGGGTTGTCGTTGTCGTCGTAGTACCAACCACCGTCTTGAGGATGACAGGCGGCCGCGCTGTCGACATTGAGGATGTCGTGCTCGTTGCCGTTGCCATCGGTGTAGACGACATTGACCATGCTCGAGTCGAAGGTCTGGCCTTCAGGTGGAGGCGGGATGGCGTAGTGGCAAGGCAGGCCCGCTGCGACGATCACTTGAGTGGCTACGGCGTCGAAGATGGACTGGAAGTCCTGGAGCTCGAGATCGCCGTGGATGCCGCCCGTCAGGTTCACCAGGTCTTCGTAGACCTGGCCTTTGGACGCGCATGGGCCCGAGTCGTGGAAGCAGTAGATTGCATGGACCGTCACGCCGGCGAGCTTGGCCGGATGCAGGGCAGTGAAGGTGTTGATGAATTCGGTCGCGTCTGCGATGTAGGGCGGCGAGGCGTTGTCGTCGGTGACAATCACCACGACCTTGTTGGTGTTGTCCCGCAGCGTTGCGTCGTAGGTTGGGAAGGCGTCGACGATCACGGTGAGCGCGTCACGGCTGCTCACCTCGCTGGCCGGGTGGATGTACTGGGGTGGGGCGTCGTCTGCTGGGCACAGGCCCGATCCGAGCGGCGCATCGATGCAGATCCCCGGCGGGCAGAGCGGACCGACGCAGGCGGGCAGCAAGGGGCGCTCGGCGAGCATCACGACCCGCACGTCGACCCCGCTCTGCACGATCTGGGTCGAGAAGTTGTTCATGTTCTCTCGTACGAACCAACTCTCTGCGGCCATGCTGGCAGACGTGTCGATGGCAAAGATGATGTCCGTGTCCCGCTTCTCGGGCAGGGCCTCCTGAGCGATGGCTTCGCAGGCGTCCATTCCCCCGGTGCCGGAGCTCGTCGACATGGAGCCGCCGCCGCCCTGAGTCGTCCCGGCGCCGGTGCCGCCGGTTCCGTCGCCCTCGTCCTCACCACCACCGGCCGAGCAGGCAACGATTAGTCCCACCACGCTGAGTTTCGCCAGGCCGCGGAGGCGAGAGTATTCCATGGTCGTCATCCTATCTACGGTGCCCTCGACCGACAACCGGGCGCCCTCGGACTGGGCGCCCATGACCTGCCGTCTTAGCGGTGTTGCGAGCTATTGCCGGACGCTACAGCTCAGCTTCTCACTGATCAGTTGAGCAGGCTTGCCAGGGCCGGGACGGGTGATGCGAACGACGAGCAGCTGGTCACTCCCTGCCTTGAGCAGATGGGATTCGTAGGCTTGAGCTTCGGCGCTGGTGATCGGATGGGCTCGTCCGACGGCGCTCAACTCGGCATCGACGGGCACCACCATCAAGCGACCCTTGCGGCGATCGCCGGCGTGGTAGGCGAGCCAGCGCTGTTGGCCTAGCTGTGCCAAGGTGGGTTCGGCCACCGAGTCGTCGTCTTGGCCGATCGGTGGGTTAGTCAGCGCCTTGGCCAGGGTCGTGTCGCCACCGATGCGAATGGCCCGCAGCTTCCAGCGGGATAGATCGATCTTCTGCGATGCCAGCAACAGGTGGTCCGGCCCATCGGCCACGATGCGAGGCAGGCTGGGGTAGCCGCCGCCGTACTTGTTCAGCTCCCCCTTCTTTCGTTTGTCCGCATCGAGCAGCCACGCGAGCATCTTGCCCCGATAGCGCCCCACCAATACGAAGGACCCGTCGCTTAGACGGTGGGCTACCGGAGCCTCCAGGGTGTGCAGCTTCTCGGGGCGCTCGCCGAGCTTGATGGTGTGGAGAGGACGATGGGGGCCGCGAGCCCCTTTGGGCGCGACGACGAAGCGCATGAGCCACTGGTCGGTGCCATCGTCGCGAGGGTCGCGGACCAGCTCGGAGCCCACCGCCCAAATGTCCTTTCCCTTGGGATCG
>JAUVCD010000764.1 GCA_030590865.1 Myxococcales bacterium
AAGATGGCGGTGAAGGTCAGGATGATCATCTGCACCACGTCGGTGAAGACCACACCGTAGAGGCCGCTCATCAGGGTGTAGGCCAGCCCGACGGCAACCATCATGGCGGTGCAGCCAACCTCGGGAAGGGGCAGGAAGTGGGTGAGGAACTTCCCGGCTCCCTTGGCGAAGTAGATGATCATGCCGAGCGAGAGGGTGATGTTGGCCAGCGCGCTGAGCAGGTGAGCCCAGCGCCCGGGCCGATCGGTGCCGAAACGCAGCTTCATCCACTCGGCCGAGGTCATCACGCGACTGCGGCGCAGCCACTTGCCGAGGAAGACCATCAGGAAGGCCAGCGACAAACCGACACCGCCCCGGATCTCGACCAAGAACCCCTTGAAGCCCAGGGCAAAGACCACGGCGACGATGATCATCGTCCCGCTCATGTCGAAGTTCGACGTGGCGGTCGAGGCCCCCAGCACCCACCAAGGGATCTTGTTGCCCCCGAGGAAGTAGTCGTCCAACCCCCCGGCGGCAGCCTTAGACATGACGAAGCCGACGATGGTGACCAGCACCAAGAAGCCGATGATGATAACGATGTCGACAGTCGCAAGGACCGACGTCGCCTGTTCCGAGCCCGCTGTGCTCATGTCCCTCCTCGTAGGGCTCTGGCCGGACCAGCCGGCCCTCGCCTCACCCCGCAGCGACCCATGGGTAACGCGGGCACCGCCTGCTGGCCAGTCGCTCGACCGACAGCCCTGCCCGGACTAGGCGAGCTTTTTGTCCGCCTACCCGCAACAGAACCGGTAGGATTCCGACCATGCGGGCAGGGATGATCATCGGTTTGGTAACGCTAACCCTGGCAGTAGCCGGCTGTGAGGAAGAGAAGGACCCAGAAGACGTGCCCATGGACACGCCGACGGTGGAGGCCGACGACGACGACAGTCCACCGGACACATCGACCTCAGTGGCTGAGACCGACGCCGGCACCGGCGCCGACGCCGCCACGCCGGCATCGCCGGCCGCCCCGCCAGCAAAGGTCACCCGCCCAGCTGGCGCGTCCATCGACGCCTGCTGCGCCGCGCTGCGCTCGGCCAAGACCAGGAAACAGAGCAACAGCGGAAAGACCAAGCGGCTCCAGCAGGCTGCCGGCCTCTGCTCGACCATCGCCCCGCTGGTCAAGAGTGGCAAGACGTCGCGCACCACTGCCCTGCGCCAGGTGCGCGCCTTTGCCGGCAGCGCGGCGCCCGCAGCGTGCAAGTGAGGCGCTAGCCTCTCAGGGGTGCCGGTAGAAGCGCGGTACGCGACGGGACACGCTGGTCAAGCACTCCCAAGACACGGTGTCACTCCAGGCCGCCAGAGCGTCGGCCGAGATGGCATCCTCACCGAGCCGCCCACGCTGCTCGCCGAGCACCACCACCTCATCCAGCACGCTCACGCCGGGGATGTCGGTGACGTCTACCATCGTCAGATCCATCGACACGTTGCCGACCACCGGGACTCGCTTGCCACAGATCAGCACCTGCCCGCGATTGGCCTGCTCGCCGTTGACCTGCCCGCGGTTGAACAGCGCCCGACTGAGCCCGTCGGCGTAGCCCATCGGAAGCGTGGCGATACGGCTGGGCCGCTCGGCGCGCCAGGCGTGACCGTAACCGAGCGCCTCGCCTGCCGGCAGATCCCGTAGCGCAACCACTTCACTCAACACCCGCATCACCGGCTTGAGATTGGGGATCCGGGCGGCCTCACCAGGACTGGCGGGACAGGGGTGGACACCAAAAACGGCGATACCGGGACGGACCAGGTCGAAGTGAGTGCGTGGCGTTCGCAGCAGCGCGGCGCTGTTGGCCGCGTGACGCAGCGATGGCGTGAAGCCCGCTCGTCTCACCAGCTTGGTGGTGTGCTCAAAGCGAGCCAGCTGCTCATTGGTCTCGGCCAGTGATTCGGCGTCGGCGCAGGCCAGGTGGGTCATCAGGCCAGCGACGCGTAGCTCAGGGGCGGCTCGCAAGGCGCCGAGCACACCACCGAGCTGCTCCTCACGAACGCCGAGCCGACCCATGCCCGTGTCGATCTTGAGGTGCACGTCGACCTGCCGACGCTGACCCGAGTAGAGGTAGCGAGCCGTGGCCGCTAGCGTCTCGATCTGCTGCTCGTCGTAGACGACCGGGGTCAGGTTGTTCTCCAGCAGGGCTTCGACACCATCGCGATGCCTACCCCAGTAGCCGCCCATCACCAGCACCGGACAGCTCACGCCGGCGTTGCGTAGCTCCATCCCCTCTTCGAGCAGCGCAACGCAGAGGCCAGCCACGCCGGCACGCTCCAGGGTCGTCGCCACGGCAGCAGCGCCATGCCCATAGGCATCAGCCTTGAGCACACACCACACCGCAGCCGCCTGCGCCCGTGGCCCAGCCTCGGCATCAGCCTGCAGACAAGCCTGCAGCTCACGAAGATTGTGGCGCACATGCGCCAGGTTGACCTCGGCGCGGGTGACGCGGGCCGCTTCAGCCGGCGGGGCGCGCCGCGGACGCACCACCCTCAGCTCAGGCCCTGTTGAGCCTTGGGAGTGGGGGTCAACCCGTTGGGTGGTCACCGGACAGAATGCCATCGTTGCTCTAGTTCGATATCTGAATGCTCCAGCGCTGGCAAAGATTCCGCCACCACCGGCAGACGCGGCGCCGGCCAAGAACAGACCGGCGCACTAGTCACCAGCTTCTGGCGTGCCGTTCTGCCCGTGGCTGCCAGCCTGCCCGAGGCTGCTAGCCCCTTGGTCTCCCAACCCGGGAGGCACGGTAGCAAGCGACGCTCCGCTGTCGCTGCCGCCGGACAGCGGCGGGTCGACAAAGGCGCTCCCGTTGTTGAGCTGCTGGATCCTTATCTGGGCGTGAACCACCCGATCCCGAGTCTGGCCGTAGGTGTAGAACTGCACCCACTCCACCCAACAGGCACGTCGAATGACCGGCGTCACCTCCGCCTGGGCGTCGAGGGCCATGCAGTGCTCAAATCGCACATTCCCCTCGTAGACCGCCTGGATGCTGGCACCACACCCGCCGCCGCCAAGCGCCATCGCCACGGCGCCGAGCACTGTGATGACCATCCTCCGGCAAGGCATGTTGGTGTCGTTCATGGTAGACCCAAGGGCTAATTTTTTATAGCACCAGTGTTTCTCGATTCGACGAGCTACCTGTGACCGAAAAAGCCACAACCCCCCATCGCGCCAAGCGACGGTCGCCCTCACTAGCCAGCGACGGCAAAGCCCGCGAAGCAGCGGATGATCTGGCGATCGCCCGGGAGGAGGACCAGCTCTGCAGCCAGATCACCGGCCACCTGGCGACCGTCCGCCCCTCCCAGCCCCCCCCTCGGGGAGACGATGACGAGGCCCTATTGATGCTGCGCGACCAGCTCGCCGGGGCCAAGACCGAGGACCTCCCGGCACTCATCGCCCAAATGAGCCAGGTAAGCGCCGTAGCGAGTCAACGGAACCGTCAGGTGGTCGAGCCAGTCGATCCCAAGACGCCCTATTTTGGACACCTGCGCCTGTCAGAAAAGGGGCGGGGCACCCGGGACGTGCTGATCGGCAAGACCACCCACATCGAGCCGAACAAGGGCATCCGCATCGTCGACTGGCGCCATGCACCGGTCAGTCAGCTCTATTACCGGTACGACGAAGGGGCCCGCTACGAGGAGACCTTCGGTGACCGAGAGGTCGAAGGGAAGGTCCTGGCGCGCCGCACCTTGACCATCCTCGACGGACAGCTCGAGCGCATCAAGGCGCCCCAAGGAACCTTCGTGCGCCGCACCTCAGGCTGGGCACAGCTAGCCAACGAGCAAGCCGAGCTCGCCGGCGGAGAAGGCACGGCGGTGCGCGCGGACCACCTTCGGGGCGTGCTCGGAGCAGCGGGCGACATCGAGCAACGAGAGGACCGCCACCTGCCTGAGATCGCAGCGCTGCTCGATCCCCGGCAGTTCGAGCTCATCGCTCAGCCCGACTCGGGCCTGGTGATCATCCAAGGCGGCGCCGGCAGCGGCAAGACCACCATCGGCGTTCACCGCATGGCCTACCTGGCCTACCAATCCCAGGCCCGCTTCGCCCACCACCGGATGTTGGTCGTCGTGGGAACGCCGGCGCTGCAAGACTACATCGGCCAGCTGCTCACAGCGCTC
>JAUVCD010001026.1 GCA_030590865.1 Myxococcales bacterium
CCACCGTCTTCATCGGTCAGCAACTCCTGCAGCGTCACGGAGACCAGCTACCATTCGCCGTTTCCCGACAGGCACTGTTCCAACTCCACAGCCTGATCTCGAACGCCATTCCGCCCTGACTTTTCGTGGGGATCCCTCAGCCCGCGATGGGAGCCAGTCCCTCGCAGCCACCCTCGACTTGCTGGCGGCCCATGCGACGTCGTTCGATGAGATCTGTGCCGGGATGCGTGACGGCTCGGTGCCGGCCAAGCTCGACATCTTCTCGACCGATGGCGACTACCTGACCTTTCTCGATGCGGTCAACAGCTACCTCTATTGGGCCAGCGTCGAATTGATCCGCAAAGCCAGGCTCTCCGATGTTCGATCGTTCATCGTCGGATCGATGGGGGTCAGCTTCAGCGCACGGATGCTCGAGGCCTTTCCAGAGGCACGGGTGACCTACGGCTGTCTGGAACACTTGGTCCGCGAGGTCCCGCGGCTGCGCCAAATCTACGACGTGCCGGAAGCCAGCGTCGACGGAATGCACAGCCACAGCGGCGACGCGCTGGCCGATCGCTGGGGCGAGGAAAACTACGATCTGGTCTTCCTCACCAAGAAGATGATCCTCGAGCCCGAGCAGCGCACCGGTGAGAAGTTCGCCGCCAAGGCCTTCGAGGTGTTGCGTCCCGGGGGCGTGGCCATTCTCTGGGAGACGGTGCATCCCGGCGACGGGCCGTGTTCGTTGTCCACCGCCATGGAAGGGGTGCTGGATCTCGGCGCGAGTCCCACCGCGCCGGTGAGCACCGAGCCCGGCTTGCGTTCGCTGCTGAAGGCCATTGGCTACCGTTCGGTGGAGATCGTGTCGTGCCTAGGCGGTCAGACGAGCTTCGTCGTGGCTCGCAAGGGTAGCGAGTAGCAGGGTAGGGCGCTCAAAGCCTCTCCTGGGGGGCGACGCAAGGCGGGAGCGCAGATCCCCGCCGTTTGGGATAAGCTGTCGTCACGGGAGGTGGTCGATGAGACGCGCTGCTCTTTTGGTGTTGCCCCTATCGCTGGCGGCCTGTCAGGGGGTGGACGACAGGAAGCCGGAGCCCCTTGGCACGGTGGAGCAAGCCTACGGAGAGCCCCAGAACGGCTTTCCCTCCTGGTATGAGCGGATGATCCATGTGCTCGTCAACCGGGCGCGCGCCGATCCGCCCACCGCGCTGGCCGCCTGCCCGAACTGTGCCGACGCGCCCTGCTTCCCCAGCCCGCTCGACCCGATGGAGTGGGACTACGACCACGCGCGGGCGGCTCGCTTCCATGCGACCAACCTCACCGACTCGGGTTGCGGAATGATGCACGACTCGCCGTGCCCGCTCGTCGCCACCATCGGCAGCATCTATCCGAGCCCCTGTAGCGGCGTCGTCAGCTGCGCGTGCCAGGGCGGCACCGCCTCCTGCTCGGGAGGGACGTCGACCTGGGATCGCCTCGCTGCCTTCGGTATCGGCTCCGGACTCCGAGCCGAGAACATCGCCGGGATCGGGGATCCCTTTTCCATTTTCTACGTGTGGTTCTGGGAGTCGACGAGCAACCCCACCTGTTCGTGGACGTCGCAAAATGGGCATCGCCACAACATTCTTGGGGCCTATACACGCATCGGCGTGGGGGGTGATGGTAGCTACACGGTCCAAGACTTTTCCAACCTCGGTGCCGTAACCGAGCAGATCCCAGCCGGAGCTCACTATCCGCAGACCGGCACCAGCTTGGAGATGCGCGCCAACTTCTTCGATAGCGCGGCGCCCCAGGATGGGGTCGTGAACATCGACGGCACCTGCTACCCGCTGGCCGTCGAGCGTGGCTCGGCGAGCAACGGCACCTATCGCTACGACGCGTCGGTCTCGAGCGGCTGCCACGAGTATTACTTCATCTTCGTCGACAGCAACGCCCAATCCGTGACTTACCCGACGACGGGCTCGTTCGGCGTGAGCTGTGGCGCCGACTGGAGCACCAATCGACCGGCGCTCGGTAGCGGCTGCCCCGGCAGTATGCTGTGCGGGAACAGCGTGCTCGACCCAGGCGAGACCTGCGATCCACCGGCCAGCTGCCCGACCAGCTGCACCGACGGCAACAGCTGCACCGTGGACTCGATGACCGGTAACCCGTCCAGCTGCAACGTGGTCTGCAGCAATACGCTGATCACGGCCTGCACCAATGGCGACGGCTGCTGTCCTGGGACCTGCGACGCCAACACGGACACCGACTGCTCGGCGAGCTGTGGCAACAGTGTGGTGGAGCCTGGCGAGACCTGTGATC
>JAUVCD010000071.1 GCA_030590865.1 Myxococcales bacterium
CCACCGTCTTCATCGGTCAGCAACTCCTGCAGCGTCACGGAGACCAGCTACCATTCGCCGTTTCCCGACAGGCACTGTTCCAACTCCACAGCCTGATCTCGAACGCCATTCCGCCCTGACTTTTCGTGGGGATCCCTCAGCATCGCGGGTTAGCCAGTGCTGGCCGAACTCGGTGAGGCAGAATCGCTCGCCCTGTCGAGCCACGAAGCCCTGACCTTCGAGCACCCGCAGCAAACCGTCAGCGGCAGTGGGCAAGAGCGAGCAGCGCTGCGCCACCTCTGGAGAAGACAAGGGCCCGGAGCTCAACGCATCGTAGATGCCGAGCTTGCGGCCGAGCAAAGTGGCGGTGGCGTAGCGTTGGTACAGGAACGCCTTCTGCATCCGCCCCAGGCCGGCGCGGTTTCTCAATTGCAGGGCGAGCTCCCGGGGCCGTTTGAACACCCCGGCGCTCCACATGGTGCGCACCGTGTCGAGATGCTGGCGAAGGCTCTGCGGAATCAGCTCAGCGCTCCGTGCCCCAAGGCCCTGGTCGGTCATGACCCTCTGACTAGCATCGCCAACCCGTGGCGTCCCCGAGCGGCCGCCAACAACCAGCTCAGACCGGCGGGCGATCCCAAAAAGTCATGTTGCCGTGACGCTCGAACCCCAACCGGCGGACGATCGGTGCCGACGTGTCGACATGGGCGTAGAGGCCCACCCGGACCGCCCCCAGGGCCCGGGCCCGCTCGACTCGGGCCGCCAGTACGGCGCCGTAGCACCCTCGGCCGCGGGCCTCGGCAATGGTCGAGCCCGCCCACAGCAGACAGAAGCGCAAGCTCGGGTAATGGGTCATCCCACCGGTCGACAGCGGCGCACCGGTACGGGGGTCATAAGCGACATAACGATAGACCCGGCCACCATTCCTGGTGCATTCGGCTAGGTAGCCCAGAAGCTCCTTCGGCGTGGCGTGGGCTGGAGCCCCGAAGGCAGCCTCGGTGACTCGAACCGAGTCCCGCAGCTCGGTCATGGAGCTGACGCGGCGCACCGGACAATCGGAGCCGTAGCGATCCTGAAAAGCGTCGACGGCGATGGTGTAACCGCTGGTCGGAAACGACGGCGCGTAGTCGGCTGCCTCCAAGACCTGTTCGAGCGCGGGACGGAGGGGCAGGTCTCGGACCAACCAGCGGGAGCACACCTGGCGGTGAGCACGGGCCACCTCGGCCACCAGCCGCGGCAGGGCAGCCACCTCCCCACGAGTCCGGGTCACCGTATTGAGCATCGGGATGTCCCGAGGGCAGCGGAGGTAAAGCAGCTCGGGTCGATCGACGACCTCCACGTCGTCGGAGATCCAGAACGAGTCCCACTGGGTCTGTTCGAGCAGGTCGTCCGGCAAAGCCATCAGGGCAGGCTAGCACTACCTCAGAGGATCGCGCTCGCCGCCAGAGCGGGCGTGGCGATCTGAGCCACGGCCTTCTCTGTGATGTGCGGCGCTACGCGCCGGCGTGCCGGGCTAACGCCCCGCCGGGGCGCTCGACTATTGAGTCACACTTCTCGGTACCGGTCCGACGTAGCAAGCAAGGACCCCAGTGACCCGAGCTCTCGACACCGATCTAGCCCCCCAACGACTGGCCGATCGAGACCTTCACCGTTTGCTGGAGAGCTTCATCCAGCGCCGGGTGCCTCGGTCCGAAGTTGACGATCTGGTGCAAACGGTCCTCTGCGACGCCCTGGCCGCGTCACGAGCCCCTGCGGGCCACGAGGCGCTCCGCCGCTGGCTGGTCGGAATAGCCCGTCACAAGATCGCGGATCACTACCGCACCGCAGGACGAGAGCGCCCCACCGACTCGCCCCAAGTATCCGTCGAGCCACCGCCTTACGAGGCCCGAGCGATGGTGCGCTGGGCGGAACGGGCAGCCAGCACCGAGTTCGCCCCGGCTGAGACCTTGGGCTGGCTGGCCCGAGAGGGCGAGGGCGAGACGCTCGCCACCATCGCCACCGACGAGCAGATCCCTGCAGCCCGCGTCCGCCAGCGAGTGTCCCGCCTGCGCCGTACGCTCAAGCAGCGCTGGATCGCCGAGATCGCGGCAGCCGTTGCCATCGGGCTTATTGCACTTGGAGCGTGGCGCTGGTGGACCCACGACTCGAGCCCGACCGCCTTCGAAAAGGGACCCACCATCCAGCCCGATGGCGTCGTAATTCAAGCCCACTCGCTCCGTCGCGCCGGGCTGAAGGCTTGCGAGCAAGCGCAATGGCGTCACTGTCTCGAGCTGCTCGATCAGGCCAAACAGCTCGACCTGGCGGGGGATCGGACGCCCGCGATCGGCTCGGCGCGACACCGCGCGGCCGAGGCGCTCGCCCCTAGCGCGCCGCGGCCCACTACCGCGCCTTCGGGCTCCACCGCACCGACCGCTCCCAGACCTTCCACTGCACCGTCTACCCGGTCGACCGCGCCCTCTCGACCTGTGAAGCCCAGCTCCGGGTCGCCAAGTCACAGCGACTTGATACCCAAGTAAAGCGACGACTCGCAGGGAGCAGATCTCGCTGGCGATCCCTGGGCGACCGACAGCCCATGCTGATGTCGCCGTGACGGCCAAGCCGGTCACACATCGGTGGGGCTGTGCGATTGGATCCATGTAGGGCAAGGCGCAACCCATCGCGCCAGCGCGCCCTGCGTCACCCATTCGGCCGCCGCCCAGCGGGCGTTGCCGGCCATTTTGGCCCTCCGCGCCTGGCCGCCGGCGAGCGGGCCGGAGGACCGCTCCATGCTCCATGCTCCCCCCAGCTGGCGGCGACGCCTCGCGCTCGCGCTGTTGATTGCCGTGACCGCTGTCGCCCTAACCATCTCGTCGTTGGGCACCGCTCGCCGGGCAGCCGCCGCTGGGCTCCGGCGGTTGCCGACCGGACCCCGCCTGTCCGCCCCGGCAACGACCAAGCCGCAACCGCTGCGCCCCTTGCCTGCAGGGCGCCAAATGCTCCGTCACGTCGGTGGCACCATCCATCTCTATCCGCCTGTGCCCGGCTCATTTGCCACCGAAAAAGGAGCGCCGCTGGTCGTGATGCTCCATGGGATGTGCAGCGACCCGCTGCCGACCTGCGACTATTGGAATCCTGCCGGGCGCAACGGCACCTTCTTGGTCTGCCCGACGGGCAACAGCCAATGTCATGGCCGGCCCAATTGGCGGGGCACGAGCGAGCAGAAAGCGTCATTCCTCGATGGAGTGCTCGATGCCGTCGCTCGTCGCTACGGCCAACACCTTGCCGCTCCAGGCAGGGGGATCCTCATGGGGTTTTCGCGGGGCGCTTTCGTGGCCCGCGACGTCGCCTATGCGCGCCCCGGACACTATCGTGGCCTCATCCTGATCGGCGCCGCGCTCATTCCAGATGCCAAGCGGCTCGCGGCATCAGGCATTGCCGCCGTGGTGCTCGCCGCCGGTGACTACGACGGTGCCCGACCGATGATGGAGCGCGCCGCCGCCCAACTCAACGCAGCGGGACTACCGGCGCGCTACCTGAGCACCGGCAAGATCTGGCATCAGCTGCCTGACGATCTCGAGCCAATCGTGGCCGAAGCCATTGCCTGGATCGGGACTCACTGAAGGACGTAGGGACACCCATCGTCGGCGAAACCTAGCTTCGCGTCAGGCGGAAACTCCAGCTGAGGGCAGGTCGTTGGAGCACAGCCGAGGTAGTCCCCTCCCCCGCAATCACAGTCGCAGGGCGGCTCGTTGGGACATTCATAGTCGCAATGGCACAAACAGCCAGCGCCTACGGAACCGCAGCCCTGCAGGACCCAACAGTCACAAAACTCGCCAACGGTGGCGCAGACGGGCTCGGTCGTCGGAGTGGTGGTCGTGGTCGTGCCGCTCGAGCTCGACGTCGAGGTGCTCGTCGGCGTGGTGGTGGTTGCCGTCCCCGCTGCACCCGCCTCATCGATCACCGCCTTCCCGCCGCAGGCGACCATTCCGACAACGCCAAGCAGAACGCTGATCCTCAGTCGGCTCCCCAGTGTCTTTCCCTTGGTCATGTCACTCTCCGTAAATCACGCTCGGCCGGATGGGTCAATGCCGGCCTGGTGGTGAGACTCAGGTGCCGTTGGCGCCGGCCAACACTCCCCTGAGCCCCAGTCAACCTGAGCTCACCGTTCGTCGCGACTGGCGGCCCAAGGGGTCGACCAGTATCATCGCGCCATGGATCGGAAGGCGGCGGCGCGGGCGATCGACCAGTTCCTGCAGGCCCTGGGCCACGAGCCTGAAGGCCCGCTGGCCCAGACCGGAGAGCTCGTCGCTCGAGCGTGGGCCGATGAGCTATTGGCCGGCTATGGCATGGATGGGGCCCAGATCCTGAAAGAGGGGTCCTTCCCCCTTGCCGAGAGCGCTGGTGACGACAGCGGGGGCGGGTTGGTGATCTTGCGGGACCTATCGGTGACCACCATATGTCCCCACCACCTCTTGCCTGCATTTGGCTCCGCGGATGTCGCCTATCTGCCCGTTGAGCGTATCGCCGGGCTCGGGTCCATCGCCCAAGCCCTGAACGCTCGGACCCGACGGCTAACGCTCCAAGAGCAAGCCGGAGATGAAATGGCCGGCCTCTTGGTCGAAGCGCTCGGAGCGCGGGGCGCCTTGTGCCGACTACGCTTGACCCACTCCTGCATCGTCACCCGAGGAACCCGTCAGACCGCCGCGCTAGTCGAAACGGTAGCGCTTCGCGGAACCTTCGCAGAGCCAGGGCCAGACCGCGATCTGGCGCTGGCTAGCCTGGCGGCAGGACCGCAGCGGAGCGAATGATGGCAGATCTTGCGGTCATCACAGGCGCCAGCCGCGGAATCGGTCGCGCCTGCGCCCTCGGGCTGGCCGAACGGGGGCTCGATCTCGCGCTGCTCGGCCGTCCGAGTGACGACCTCGATCAGACGCGGCGCCACTGCGCTGACCGAGGGGTCGCGGCCCAGAGCTACGCCTGCGAGATGGCTGATGCCGAAGCCATCACCCAAGCAGCCACCCAGCTAGTGGACGACCATGGCCCACCGCTGGTGGTCATCAACAACGCCGCGACGCTCCAACACGGGCCCAAAGTCCACGAGATTGAAGTGGCAGATTGGGATCGCGTTACGGCAGTCAACCTCCGGGGGCCATTCGTCTTGTGCCGGACATTGCTGCCCCCAATGCTGAAGGCCGGCCGGGGACGCCTAATTCAGGTGGCGAGCATTTCGGCCACCCTCAGCTGCCCCCAAATGGCTCATTACGGCGCCTCGAAATGGGGGCTGCTCGGCTTCAGCAAGGCACTAGCTGCCGAGCTGCGCGGCACGGGGCTACAAGCGATTGCCATCATGCCCGGCTCGGTCGACACCGCGATGCTCGAGCTCACCCCTTTCGAGCCGACCATGAGCCCCAAGGATGTCGCCGCGGTGATCATCTACCACGGGCTCGACGCTCCCAACCAGCTGAACGGCGCGGCCATCGAAGTCTTCGGCTAGCCCACCAGGACCCCTTGCCCAAGCTCTCACCTCCCGAGGATCTGGCCGCCGCGCTCTCCGAGCTGCCGCTGTTGCCGATGCCTCAAGCCGTGTTGTTCCCGGCAGCCCGCCTCACCCTCGAGCTGATCGAGCCGGCTCATCAAGCTTTGGTGCGGGCGGTGGTCGAGAGTCACGGAGCGCTCGCCGTGACCCAGCTTGCCGACGCTCAGCTTGCCGACCCTGGGACAGCGTACCGCGACCACCCGCCGCTTTGCGCGATCGCCGGCGTCGGCACCATCGTGGAGCATTCGGAAGGACCGGGAGGACGCTACCGGATCGTGGTCCTCGGTCGCGCCCGGGTCAGACTGCAAGAGCTGCGCTTCGCTGCCCCTTATCGCAGGGCGCTGGCCACCTTGCTCCCATGCCCAAATCATCAGGTACCGGAACGAGAGCTGCTGGCGCTACGGACCGCAGCCTCGAGCTTCGCGGCATTGCTTCAGAGAAAGGAGCCCTCCTTTCGCTTGCGGCTGCCCGCGGGCGGCTCGGCGAGCCCCCTAGTCGACGCCTGTGCCGACCAACTGGTGATCGACGCCAGGCAGCGGCAGGCGGTGCTCGAAGCACTCGATGTGCGCGACCGGGTGCGACAGGTGGCCCAGGTGCTCACCGTCCAGCGAGTGACGCTGGAACCTGAGCCTGACCACTCGAATTGAGGGGTTCGTCTAGCCAGGACCGGACAGCGGCGCAGCTTTTCGACTGCGCGACTCTTCGACTCCACCGCGGGTTTGTGGCACTCTTTGTTCCTAGTGGCCGAGGACGACAACGAGCTGGAAGGCGTACCGAAGCCCGGCGACGTCATCGTCGACAAATACCGTGTCGAGAGAGTGTTGGGGGTTGGGGGCATGGGCTGCGTCGTGGCGGCCACCCATCTCAAGCTCGATCAGACCGTGGCCATCAAGTTCCTGCTCGCCAAACCGGCGCGGAACCCCAAGAACATCACGCGTTTTCAACGGGAGGCCCAGGCAGCCGCCAAGATCCGCTCGGACCACGTGGCCAAGGTCAGTGATATCGGAACCCTGCCCAGTGGTACGCCCTACATGGTCATGGAGTTCCTCGACGGGGAAGATCTGGCCGACCGCCTCGAGCGCGGCTCGGTGCAGCTCCACGAGTGCGCCGAGTGGGTGCTCCAGGCCTGTGAGGCGTTGGCCGAAGCTCATCTGGCGGGGATCGTGCACCGGGATCTGAAACCTGCGAACCTGTTTCTCGCCAAGCTTCCCACTGGCGCAGCACGGGTGAAGGTGCTCGATTTCGGAATCTCGAAGATCGTCCAGGCGCCTGGTGCCGGCGGAGATCTCACCAAAACCTCAGCGCTGATGGGCTCGCCGCTCTACATGTCGCCCGAGCAGATGATGTCAGCCAAGGCAGCTGATGCCCGCGCCGACATCTGGGCGCTGGGCTGCATTCTGTTCGAGGCGCTCACCGGCCAGCCGCCATTCATTGGCGACACCCTTCCGGAGATCTGCAGCAAGATCCTCACCAGCCCTCCGACGCCCCTCATGAATCTGGCGCCCAACACGCCACCGGAGTTCGAGGCGGTGGTCATGTGCTGCCTCGAGAAGAAGCCCGAGAACCGCTACGCCAACCTCGGCGAACTTGCCACCGCGCTGGCGCGCTTCGCCGGCAGCAAGGGCATCAGCTCTGCCAAGACGACCCGTCGCGTGCTCGACTTGCCGGAGCTCGACGACAGCGCCTTCCTGGGCGGTGCACCCGTACCGGGCTATGCCCCGCCACTGCAGGCGGCCCCGCCGGCCCCCTATGGCGCCGTCCCCGCAGCGGGCGACGCGACGGCGTCCGGCGCTTATGGCGCCGCCCCGGCAGTGGCCCCCCCCGGGGCCGGCTTCACCGCCCCGCAAGGTGGGCCGCCCCAGATGACCGCACCAGGTGCAGTAGCCCAGGGCGCCACTTTCCCAGGTGGTGGTGCTCAGACAGGCGTATCGCAAAGCGGCGTGCAGCCAGCACCGGTCGCCCCAGCGGTCGCCACGCACGGCGCCATCTCTCAGGGCGCCGTCTCTCAGGGGGCGGTCTCCCAGGGGGCGGTCTCCCAGGCCGCTATCTCGCAAGGGGGGATCTCCCAGAGCGGCGTACAGGCAGCACCGATTGCCCAGGGCGCCACTGTCGTTGCTCCGGATGGTGTCGCCCCCAATGGCATGGTTGCACCACAGGTCGGCGGGCTGCCACCGCCCGCCGTGGGCGCGCCACCAGCAGCTTATGCATCGAGCAGCGACGGCCAGGCTGCCGCGCTCGCCCTGGGAGCCGCAACCGGCGCGCCGGTCGCCCAAACCATGACAGACGGCACCCTGCCACCAAGCAGCAAGCTGCCGCTCGTTCTGAGCATCATGGGCATCGCCGCAGTCCTCATCGTGGTGGCCGTGGTATTTGCCACCGGCGGCTCAGAGACCGAAACCGACGAAGCCGCCGCCGCGGTGACCGCCACCGCAGCCGACCCCGAGACCGCCGCGCCGCTGCCGACCGATAGCGCCAGCGAGCTGGCCGACTCCACCGAGCCTGCCGCGGATGGGTCCGCCGCACCGTCCGCCAGCCCGGTGGCGTCAGCCTCCGCCCCCACTACTCCCAAAACCGGCAAGGGCACGTTCTCAGTCCCCACCAAAGTCCCCGGCAAGACCACGCCGACCCAGCCGGGCTACAAGGTCAAGCCAGACGACGGCGACTTCGGCCAGAAGTAGCCGGCGGGTGGGTCTGTCCCGCAGGCGCCTGCGAGCCTGTGTTATGCACAGATTCGAGGAGCCTGACGTCATGAACTCGTTCGCACACCCCAGACCACGCCCCCTCGCACTGTGCATTCTGGTCGGGCTGTTGTCCCTCACCGCCGTGGCCCACGGCGACGACTCCAAGGCCGCCTTCCAAGAAGGGATGAAGCTGCTCGGTACTGGCGACTACGCCGGGGCCTGCGCAGCCTTCAAGAGAAGCGAAGATCCGGCACCCACCGTCTCCACCCAATATCAACTCGGGCGCTGCAACGAGTCTCGCGGCCGATTTGGCACTGCCCACCGGTTCTTTCTGACCGCTGCCGCGATGGCCGCAGAAGCCGGCGAGGACGGTCGGGCGAAGACGGCGCGACAGCGCGCCCGAGAGGTGGAGCCCCAGGCCGGAAAGATGGCCATCATTGTCCCCCAAGACCACCAAGTCGAGGGCCTGACCATCACCTGTGACGACATCGATGTACCCCAGAAGGACTGGGGCAAAGCGGTCCCCATGGACTCGGGCACGCACACCATCGTGCTGTCTGCACCAGGCATGGACACCAAGACCATCGAGGCCGAGAGCAGCGGGCCCGGCAAGCCCACCTTGGTGGAGGCGCCCGCCCTGGAGCCCGGCGGCGGCGGTAGCACAACGGCACCGACCGGGGCGCCTCCCCCGCCACCAGAAGACGCTGGGCCTGAGATGGTTCGCAAGAGCAACGGCGCGTTCTGGGCCGGCATGGGCCTCACCATCGGTGGCGGCCTGGCGATCCTCGGCGGCATCGGGCTTTGGGTTCGGGACGAAACAGCCGACGCCCCCATCGGACCTATCGCCCTGCTCATTGGTGGCAGCGCCTTGTTGGGCGTCGGGCTTCCCTTGATGTTCGTCTTTGGCAAGAAAGTACCGGCCGGTCCAGACGGCGAGCCCCTCGAAGAGGCGGCCGAAGGCGCCATCTATCTCCAGCCGCTGATCGGGCCAACCGGTGCAGGCCTGCGGCTGCGCTTCTGAGCACTGCCCGTTGGGAGCGGCACCTGGGAGCCGACGGGCTCGTCAGTCCGCTGGCTCACTCACCAAGGTCTCGCCGTTGAGCACGACCTCACTGACGACTTCGATCTCCGGCGCGAGCGATGCGCGCACCCCACAGTACCGGTCCTCCGACAGTCTCACGGCACGGGCGACCTTCTTGGCCGGCATTCCCTCACCCTCGATCTCGTAGCGCACGCGGATCTGGGCGAAGCGCTTCGGGTGCTCCTCCGTCAGGTCGCCCTCGGCAGTCACATCACATTTCGTCGGCTGCAGCCGCATCTTGCCCAGAATGGCAACCACGTCCATGCCGGTGCAACCGACCAGTGACGTGAGCAACAGGCCCTTGGGCTGGGGGCCCAGCCCTTTTCCGCCAAACTCGGCGAGGGCATCGATATCGAAACGAAAGCCGTCCAGCTCAGCTTCGAAGGCCATTCCATCCTTCCAGGTCACCTTGCTCTGCACCATGCCGTACTCCCGGCGCCGTCGCGCGATTCCGGGGCGTGGTCGCCCCATCTCCCTGAGCCATCAGGGATGCCATGTGTGACAGCCAGCGTCCCCTTGGAGCGTCGGCCCCGTCAAGTCCCCGGGCAGCGTGACGGAGACGAGCCTTGCAATGGAACGTGGCGCATCAGTGGCTCAGGTCATGCTGGCCAGCCTGCTGCTGGTCGCGCCAGGGCCGCCAAGGCTCAGTCGCAGCCGCTCTTACAATCACAGGTGCCGGTGCCGGTGCAGTTGACCTTGCAGCCCGCCTTACAGCTCTTGATTTGGCAGTTCGACGTGCCGCTGCAGTCGAGCGTGCAGCTCCCCCCGCCGCAATCGACGATGACGTTGCCCGTACCCGTCGAGTCGACCTTGCAGCCCCCTCCCTCACAGCTCAGCTGCAGGTTCCCGGTGGCCTCGTTGGTCACGGTGCATTGCCCCCCAGGGCACTCGAACGTGCAGTTGCCCATGCCACCGCATTTGAATTTGCAGTCCGCACCGTCACACTTCTGCAGGCAATTGCCGATGCCATCGCAATCACAGGTGGTGCCAGCTTTGCAGGACCCCGACTTGTTGCCGATGAACTTGTCGCAGCCCATTAGAGCCAAGCTCGTGGCGAGGGTGACCATGAGCATGGCGAGCGGCAGAACCTTCAGGAAACAGCGATGGCGCATGGGGGACAGTTTGCCCAATGTGGGCAACAAGGTCCACGACCGAGTGGGGAACAGCTGGTGGGCTCGGGCTCGTATGGGCACTTCCGCCTCAGCCACGCGCTCGGGGCCGGGCTCGGGAGCGTGAGGGAAGCGGGGGCGTGCGGAGGGGCGTGCGCGTGGCGGAAGCGGGAGCGAGAAGCGAGAAGCGAGAAGCGAGAAGCGAGAAGCGAGCGGTACTCTCACCCATCGTCGCCCGACGCGCCACTCGGCGGCGGCGCCGCCAGCAGCGGATCGCTGTCCGTCGCCGGCTCACCCTCAACAGGGCTACCGCTCACCGCTACCGCCGCCAGTGGATCTCTGACTGGCGCCACTACCCCGGCCCCTGAGCTGCTGCTCGGCCCAGGAGCCACCACGCCCATCACGGAGGCCGAAATAGGACCCGCTTCGACTCGCTGGTCGGCGGAGATGGTGCCATCACTCATGGTCACCACTCGAGGCATCGACTGGGCGAAGGCCACGTTGTGAGTCACCACCACGATGGTGGTGCCGTGTTGGCGATTTATCTCGAAGAACAGATCGTGGATCGCCGCGCTGGTCCCGGTGTCGAGGTTGCCGGTCGGCTCATCGGCGAGGATCAACTTGGGCTCCATGACCAGCGCCCGGGCCAGGGCCACCCGCTGCTGCTCACCGCCCGACAGTTCGCCAGGCCGATGGGTCGCACGGTCATCGAGATTGACTTCGGCCAGCAACTCGGTGGCCCGCGGGATCATCTCGCCACGGCTGAGTCCCTTGATCAGGCCGGGCATCATGACGTTCTCGAGGGCGTTGAACTCGGGCAGCAGGTGGTGAAACTGGAAGACGAAGCCGATCATCTCGTTGCGAATAGCGGCTAACCGCGCACCACTGAGACCGGCCAGATCGTGGTCACCGAGCCGGATGGTGCCGCGAGAGGGCAGATCGAGCGTGCCCATACAGTGCAGCAGGGTGCTCTTACCGGCCCCCGACTTGCCCACGATGGCCACCACCTCACCGGCATTGATGTCCAGATCGATGCCTCGCAGCACGTGAAGCTGACGCTTCATGTGCAAGAAGCTCTTGTGTAGACCTCGGATGACGACCAGCGGGTTGGACATGACTCACTCGTAGCGCAGACCGTCGACGGGCCTCACACGAGACGCCGTCAAGGCGGGGTATATCGTGGCGAGGGTGCAGATCACCATGGCGGCCACGGCCACCATCGAATAGTCGCCGAGATCGACGTTCACCGGCAGGCGATCGATGTAATAGACGTCCGGATCGAGCCGGATGCCGGTCCACGACAAACCGAGGCAGCAGCCGAGCGCAACGGCCACCCCCAAGACCGTGCCGATGCCACCAATTAGGATCCCCTCGAGCATGAACACCTTCATGATGTCACCGTCGGCGGCACCGAGCGACTTGAGCACGGCTATCTCTTTGGTCTTCTCGGTCACCATCAACAGCAGCGTGCAGATGATGCAGAAGCTCGCCACGGCGATGGCAATCGACAGGATGATGAAGGTGGCGATCTTCTCGAGCTTCAAGGCGCTGAAGAGATTCTTGTTCATCTCCTTCCAGTCTCGCACCCTGAGGGGCTCGTACCCCTTGGTGGACTGATTCGCCTTGTTCAGATCGCTTGCGGCAGTGTCGATGGCCGGCCGCACCAGATCCACCGTCTCGGGCTCCGGGATCCGCACGTCGATCTTGGTGATGTGCCCCTCTAAGCTCAAGAACTTCTGGGCCACCGGCAACAGCACGTAGGCGTGAGAGGCATCGTACTCGTACATGCCGCTGTAGAAGATGGCGGCCACCCGAAACTTACGCGCCCGGGGCATGATCCCCATCGGCCCGAGCTCGCCCAAGGGGGAGAGCATGGTCAGCTCGTCACCGACCATGACGTGCAGCGACTTGGCCAGCTCGCGGCCCAAAATGATCCCAGGCCAGACCCGCCTGCCGAGGCGCTCATCGTCGAGCGAGGGATCGAGGTCGCTCGGCAGTCTGAAGCCCGGCCCCTTGTAGTAAGGCTCGCCGCCTGGCCCGCGGCCGATGATCTCTCGCGGCCCCAGGCTGAGCAGCTGCTTCGGGTCGGTGAGGTACTCGAATTTTCCGATCTCGATGTTCTGCTTGAGGTTGATGACATCGCCGATGGTATCGGGGTCGACGCCCCGCATCAGCGTGCCGGCCGTGTTGGTGGCTGATGACGCCATCGCATCGCCGCCCACCACCGGCGTGGCGGTGCCACCTTGCGAGGCCACCGCGGCACGCACGGTCTGCAAGGCTGGCTCCCAGCCTGTGAAGCCGCTCGGCTTGGTCACGTCGATGACCACATGAGCCGAGTTGCCCAAGATCTTCCGTTTCAGGTCGTGGCCAAAGCCACCCATGATCGAGGTAACCGAGCAGAGGGCGCAGGAGCTGACCGCCACTCCCAAGATCGACAACGCGCTGATGACGCTGAGGAAGCCGCTCTTACTGGCTCGCACCAGCCGCGCGCTGACGAAAGACACAAAGGCGCGCCGCTCCAGAACGTCGAGCAAGAGTGGCAACAGGGCTGCCAGCACGTAGACGACGAAAACCACGCCGGCGACCAGGCTGAAGATCCGGATGAGCTCTTGGCCGAGCCGATAGCCACCGAGCTCGGGCTCCTTCATCAGGGCACTGATGGTGGTGAGCACAGGAAAGGCGAGCGCAAAGAGGGCACCAATCCACCAGGAGACCGCCCGCCCGACGCCCGTCTTGGCGAGACGCCTGAGCCCTAGCACCAAGAACACCACCGACATGGGCAGCGCAGTGACGTAGACCGCGACGAGCACGCGGGGGTCGAGGGACAGGGTCACGCGCCCTCACCAGTGGTCGGACTCACGTGCCTGAGCAATGGAAAGAGGATGACGTCGCGGATCGAGGTCGCCCCGGTCAGCATCATGACCAGCCGATCGATGCCCATCCCGAAGCCTGCCGTCGGCGGTAGGCCGTATTGCAGCGCCCGAACATAGTCGTGGTCATAGTCCATGGTCTCTTCCGCGCCCCGCTGCTTGGCAGCGACCTGAGCCCGGAAGCGGTCAGCCTGGTCCTCGGGATCGTTCAGCTCGCTGAAGGCGTTACACAGCTCGCGACCATCGACGAACATCTCGAAGCGATCGACGAGGCTGGGGTCACTGTCCTTCTTGCGGGCCAGTGGTGACACCTCGTAGGGGTAGTCGATGATGAATACCGGCACCGAGTGATCCCCCAGCCGATAGTCGTCGGTCAGGAAGGGCTCGACTAAATACTCGTAGCCGATGAAGAGACGCTCGCCATCGTTGTCGCAGCGTTTGGCCCCCTGTCGGTAGTTAGACCAGTCGATGACCCGTTTCTTCGCCTTCGCTCGTTTCGCCCACTCCTTGATGGGAGCGTCGTCCAGGTGGATCCGACTCACCACCTCGGCAGGCAAGTCAGCTTTGTCGAGCGCCCGCTCCAGGGCCAGCTTCATCGGCACCCGCTCGAAGCGGTCGAGGGTGAAGGCCCGCTCTTTCACCCACGCAACATGTTGCTCCGGCATCTTCTCGGCCAGAGCCCGGTCCGCGAAGCGCAGCATCTCCTCGGTGAGATCCATCAGGGTCTCGTAGGTGGCGTAGCCCTGATAGAGCTCAATCATGGAGAACTCGGGATTGTGCCGCGTGCTGATCCCCTCGTTGCGATAACAGCGACCGATTTCGTAAACCCGCTCGAAGCCGCCCACCACCAGCCGCTTGAGATAGAGCTCTGGCGCGATGCGCATGAACAGGCTCAAGTCCAAGGTGTTGTGATGGGTCTCGAAGGGCTTGGCCGCGGCACCGCCGATGAGGGTGTGCATCGTCGGCGTCTCGACCTCGAGAAAGTCGCGCTCATCGAGAAACTTGCGCAGCGCCGACACCAAGACAGTGCGAGCCCGAAACACCTGGGCCACCGCCGGGTTGGCCACCAGGTCGACGTAGCGCATGCGATAGCGCGACTCGACGTCCTTGAAGCTGGTCTTGGTCGGCAGGGGACGATAAGCCTTGGTGAGCAGCCGAAAGCGCTCGGTGTTGATCGAGAGCTCGCCACGCTTGGTCGCCATGGCGGTCCCCGAAGCCTCGACGAAGTCACCTAGGTCGAGATCGTCGAGCCGGCCATAAGCATCGCCCAGCTGAGACTCATCACAGACGAGTTGCAGCTCCCCCGTCCGATCCCGAAGGCGCAGGAAAGTCATCCCGCCGAAGGAACGCAGGAACAGCACGCGCCCTGCGACTCGATAGGGGCGCGGCTCGACCTGCTCGGCAGCATAGCGGCCATCGTCGCCCACCGCGGTGTCGAACTGTCCTCGCACCACCGCCAGATCGGTCAAAGGAACCGGGCCGTCCAGATCGTTGGCGAAGGGGTTGTCCCCACGCTCACGGACCCGGGCCGCCTTGGCCATGCGCACCTCGATCAGGGTGTCCTCGGGGACCTGCTTGTGCTTGTCGCCCCCTTTGCCCACACTGCCTTTGCCCTTGCCCACCGATGCTCCGTCCGTTTCTCTGGATCCGTCTCTCTGGGTCCGTCTCTTGGGGTCTATTTCCTTGGTCACGAGGACTCGGCAGTGTCGTCAGGCGCTGAGGCTAAGAGATAGGCCTCGATGAACACACTGAGGTCGCCGTCCAGCACGGCGTCCACGTTGCCGACCTCCACCTCGGTGCGGAGATCTTTCACCAACCGGTAGGGCGCCAGCACGTAGTTGCGGATCTGACTGCCGAAGTTGATGGCACTCTTGCCTGCCTCATGGGCGTCGGCAGCATCTTGACGCCGTTCGATCTCGAGCTGGTAGAGCTTGGCCTTGAGCATCTTCATCGCCAGTGCCCGGTTTTGGTGCTGGCTTCGCTCGGCGCGGCAGACGAAGTGGATACCGGTAGGCAGGTGCTTGAGCCGCACCGCCGTCTCGACCTTGTTGACGTTCTGACCGCCCTTGCCACCAGCCCGCATGGTGGTGATCTCCAGGTCCTTCTCGTTGATCTCGACGTCGATGTCCTCATCCGTGTCGGGGGTTACGTCAACCGCCGCAAAAGAGGTCTGGCGGGTGTGGTCGGCGTTGAACGGGCTCATTCGGACCAGCCGATGTACCCCCCGCTCAGAGCGCATGTACCCATAAGCATTTTCACCTGACACGGTGAAGGTCACGCCATCAATACCTGCTTCCATAGCCTCTTGCCGGTCGATGATGGCGGCCTTGTACCCCTGCCGCTCGCAGTAACGCAGATACATGCGCAACAGCATCGCCGCCCAGTCCTTGGCGTCCGTACCCCCTGCTCCGGGGTTGATGTTGACGATGGCGTCCGAGTGGTCCGCTGGTCCAGACAGCATGCGTCGAAGCTCGAGCTCCCGCTGTCGCCGAGCCAAGTCCTTGACCTGCGCTGCCGCGTCGGCCAGGGCACTCTCGTCATTCTCTTCGGCGGCCAGCTCGAGATACTCACTCGCGTCGTCGAGCTCGCGCTGGATCTCGTCGACTAGGTTGAGCTTCCCCTCGATGCTCGACCGGCGCCGCAAGATGCCCTGGGCGCGCCGCTGATCATCCCAGAAGCCGGGCTCCAGGGTGAGCTTGTTCAGCTCTTCGAGATCTCGCTTAAGTTTAGGGAGGTCAAAGATGCCCCCTTAGCGCCTCAAAGCGCCTTTGGAGGTCAGTGATGGTCTCGCGGGTCTCTGAAAGCATGGCGGCAGGTATCTATGCCATCCTCGGCGGGAGCGCTAGCGGTTGCTAGCGCCGGGGGCATGAGAGGCATACGTGCGGCCGGCTGGCCACTTACAGCGCAGAGGTCGATAGACCGCTGTCGATCCGTAGCGAGTGGGCAATGAGCTGCCCAGGTTGTGGCGCCAGTCTGCGACGAGCGGCCACAGAACTCCTTGATTCTAGACAGTTAGGCGCTACGGGCTGACGCCTCCCCGCGGCACCCCGGTCAGAGGTCGCTGGGCACCCAGTCTCCAGGGGGCTCGGACATGAGGGGCACCGGGCCGCCACCCAGGCTTTTCGGGGCGGCCTCCATGTTCACGGTAGTCACGCCCTGACAGGTCACCGCCATGGGTCGCCCGCGCCCGCGCCATGTCGTCGGCGGTGGCGTACCCAGACGCACGAAGCGGACACCGCAGGCCACCTCGAGCTTGTCGCCCACCTTCCCGGCGCGGGACCCGTAGACGTAGACCACCGCATCCTCCATCGACGACGTGACGACCAGATAGCCACGGCTGCGCGGCAGGTTCGAGCCATCTCGGTCATCGGTGGTCCCGCCTTGCGGCTTGCCATTGCCGTCGTCAGTGGTCGGTGCCGCCGATCCGGCCGCTGACGGCAGCGTGGCGTTGGCCGTCCCAGGGGCCGGCAACGCCACGCCCGTCGCGCTTGGGGCAGTGGCCGCTGCCGTTTGGGTCGGTTGCGCCGCAGGCTCCGGGGCTTGGCCTTTCACGCTGATCCGCAAGCCACCGCTGGCCACGAGCAGGCCGAGCGCGAAGGATGCCAAGGCCGTCACTGCCACCACGACCGCCACACCGGTCAACCATTTGGCCGGCAGCGCAACGGCACCAGGCGGCGCCATCGAGCCGGGAGCCATCGAATAGGGCGGCGCCATCGAATAGGGCGGTGCCACCGAGTAAGGCACCGAGGGTGGCGCTACGGAATAATATTCGCCGCTCGGCGCCACCGAAATGGGCACCTGGCCGCGTTGCGAGGGGGGTGCAGGATCATCCATCAGGGTCGAGGTTCCGGTTGGCGCTGGCAAGGGCGGCACGTCCGGCGGGGTCGATAGCGGAGGTGGTGGAATCTCCATCGACGGCTCGTCGGCAATCTCGTCGCTGCCAAGCTCGAAAGGACTGGGTTCTAGCGGGGCTGTCGGCTTGGGGGGTCGCGGGGACAACCGCTCGACCTCGTCCGGGGCAGCCAGGTCGTCCCGACTCGACGGGCTGTCCGGCACCTCGGGCTTGTCCGCCGTCGCCTTTGAATCGGTGGTGTTCTGCGCCTTGGGGCCGGTGAGGCCCCGCGCCGGCTTCTTGATTCTGGGCCGCGGCTTGCGCAGGCGCCCTGGGCCCGGTTTGGCATCGCTCTCCTGGTCCGCTTTCGGCAGGGCAGGCTTAGAACCCCGACGCAGCGACTTGAACACTGCCGACGTCTTGCCACTCGCCCGAGCACGGGACGGCTGGCGCGCACGGTCCCCGTCCACCTCGATCACGTCAGCGCTCAGCTCACTGACAGGCCCCGAATCGGCGGCTCGCTCGGTCGTCCCAGGGTCTTGCACATCATCGCCGTCCCCAGTCGGATCGAGCTTGTTCGTCGACGGCGCGCCATCGTCAGCGGCAGCGTCAGCGTCGGCTGGAGCATCATCCTCTTCTGGAGGAACCACCGAATCGGGCAACTTGATGTGCGCCAAATGGGCTGGCACCCGGAAGTAGGGACTAGTGGGCTCCTCTTCAGAATCAGGCGGCTCGGTCCAGGCTGGGGGTGAGCTGGACGGGGACACTGACCCCTCATTGGATACCGGCTGGCTCGACTGGGAGGACGACCTATAGGGCGTGAGCGACGCGTTGCGCGGCGGGAAGGCCTCGACCAAGAGCTGGTCCGGGTCCGTCACGAGGGGCCGCAGGGACTCCATGGTCCACTCCAGCTCCGAGCGATCGGCCGGTTTGACGACCCGAGCGAGGGTGCGCACCAGGGCACGGCAGTTGACTCGCCGCCGGGGCACGACCTCTAACGCCCGACCCAGCCCGGAGCACAAGAGCAGCGGTAGATCCGGCCGCACCGCCCGTAGTCGTCGCGGCGCGGTGCCATCAGCAGGCGGTAGCTTTCCCGACAGCAGCGACCACAACACCGCCGCCACCGAATAGGCGTTGGCCCGCGGGGTGAGCGGAACGCCGTCGCGAACCTCCGGCGCCATGAAGGCGTCGACCCTGGAGGGCGGAGAAGACTCGCCCACTGGCGGCGGGAACAGGGCTGAGAGCCCGAGACCAAAGATCCTGACGTCGCCATCCCAGGTGACGAACACCTGATGGGGACCGAGCTGGCCATGAATGGTGGGCGGAGTCACGTCGGCCACACCGGCCCCGCTGTGAGCCTCGTCGAGCGCGCCAGCGAGCTCCTTTCCGAGATGGACGATGGCTCGGTCCGAAAGCTGCTCGCCTCGTTTCTCGAGCAGTCGTTGGATGCGCAACAGGCTGACGCCCTCGAGGGCGTCGAAGACCAGCACCTGCTGCTCCTCGTGGGCAAAGTGGTCGACGACCTGGACGACCGCTGGGTGCTTCAGCTTCTGGCAGCGCGCTACGCCGTCAGTGAGCACCTCGACCTGGTCGTCCGCCACGTCAAAAGCGGCGAGAACGAGCTGCGCCTCGTTATCTGGTCCAGCTTTGCGCGCAACAGAGAGATCCAGGTCGACCGAATCGATCCGGCGGACGATCTCGTAGTCCCCGATAGCCAGGGGCCGCGCCAGGCTCTGCATTCCACCCACGAGTTTAGGTGGGTTTTGCACCCAGTGCACCATTCCCAGCGCACCTGGTGGGCCAAACCCAAGGTGGCAAGCCTGACTCTGAGACTGGGAACGCCGTGACGGCGACGGCCTGAGGCGTCACCAGCCCCGGCGCGGGGCGCGCGCTCTGCCCTTGCCGTAGCGCAGACAAGCCCAAATCCATGGAGACGCTGCCAGGCTCCCAACGGTCAGGGAATCACAACCAGCCGATGATCATATTCGAAGCGTTGCCCGTTCCCCCGCACGTCGATCAGTCGAACGGTGTTGTCGTCGTCATGGGTAGCGTCGGTCACATAGACGTCGAACGCCGCCCCCTCCCTCTCCAGGTTGCCGTGCAGGTGCCCGGCCAGGTTGGCATAGACATACTCACCCAGCGGCTCGAGCAAAGCGTTCACTCGGGTCATCTCGTCACCGTCGAGAGCGCCGAGAAACATGGGGATGTGGGACAGCAGGATGATGCTCTCCCCACGACTGGGCGCCAGCGCGGACCACTGCTCTTCCAGCCACGGCCAGGACCCGCCATCGAAGTCGTGGAGGGTGCCGAACTCACCCATGATGGTGTCGTCGCCGCGAATACACAGATCGACGGCAAAGAAATGAAGCCCCCGGTAGTCGAACGCCAAGTTCTGCAGCCAACTGTCCTGCTCCGCTTCCGGATCCCAGACCGGCAATGGGGCTTGGCGCCAGTGGTCGACCCGGTCACCTAGCAGCTGATATTGGGGCCGATAGGTCGTGTCGAATGCCTGGTCGTCACCGGCAACGATCTCGTTATCACCCACCATCGGCAGGTAGGGCATGTCGAGCTCGTCAAGCAGCTGCTTGGCCCGTTCGAGACCGGCCCCCCAACCGATATCGCCGAGCACCAACACCAGCTCGATCTGTTGGGCCAGGGCGTTTTCGTCGAGCCACGCAATGGCGGCGGTCAACCGCTCTTCGTGATCTGACACGGTCTCGATGTGGGGGTCGGCAATGACGGCAATGGAGAACAAGGACTCCAGGGGAGGCTCTCCCAGGCCGCTCGTTTCATCGCTGCAGCCAGCCGTCCCCACAGCGCCGACCAGCACTGCCGCAATAGCGCCCAGCGCACAGGTCCTGGGCCGTTCGGCCACCTCGAACAGGAAATTCGAATTGACGCCGATATACTCTTCACCACTGTAGTCGTCAATGTAATTACAACGCCGCACGACAAGTGTAATTTCGGGATTGCCCTCACCTTCCGGCTTCGGAATGTCGGCTACCGTGTACAGCCTGTGGTGGATGGAACTACCAAACTCAGCGGGTCCCGGGGCAAGCACACCGATACTCTGGCCGATTTCGAAATTGAAGTCATGCTCACCGACCTCCATCACCAGTTCACGAACCTCCACCTCCGAGCCCTGCTCGGTAATGGCTTCGGAACTCAGTACGGTAGCCGTAAATCTGGGTTCTGTCGGATAGTCTTCAAGGCGCATGCTGTGCTCTCCTCTTAAAATTCATTCAGTTCAGCCGGCGCTCTTTTGAGCACCGGTCTTTTTTTTGCTGCAACTATGAGAACAGCCCGGTCCCTTGCTGTGACCGCAGCTGCTGCGGTGCTCCAGAACGCGCCGGTCCGAGACCATCCGCACAACGATCATTACTGCGATCAGTGCGATAGCAACCAATAACTGGAGCAACAAGTTCATCGCCCGAGCCCCGCGAATCCCATGAAACCCATGGATAGTATTCCGGCCACGACCAATGCCGCCGCCGTTCCTTTCACCATGTCGGGCACATTATTCAGGTCCAGCTTTTCGCGCACACCGGCCATCAATACCAGCGCCAGCGCAAAGCCCACTCCAGCACCCAGAGCATAGACCACCGACTGGCCAAAACCGTATCCCTTGTTGGTCTGGAACAACGCCAGACCCAGGATCGCGCAATTGGTGGTGATCAGCGGCAGGAATATCCCCATCGCACGGAAGGTGGGCGGGCTGAGTTTTTTCATCAGCATTTCAACCA
>JAUVCD010000404.1 GCA_030590865.1 Myxococcales bacterium
ATCACCGTGATCCCTGACTTCTTGTGCAACGCCGGCGGTGTAATCGTCTCCTACTTCGAGAGCGTCCAAAACGACATGAACTACTATTGGGAGCTCGAAGAAGTGCTCACCAAGCTGGACCAGAAGCTCACCAATGCCTTCGAAAGCGTCTGGGAAATGGCCAGCCGGCGGGACGTCTATACCCGCAACGCCGCCTATATGGTGGCCATCGATCGAGTGGTGCAAGGCATGTCCTTGCGCGGATGGGTCTGATCGGCAGACGGCACGGCAATCATGGACCAGGCGCCCCAAAGCTCGCGAGGCGGTCTCCCCTACAGCCCGAAGGTGCTGGCCTTGCACCTCGAGCTGCTCCAATACCCGATCTTGGCTCGCACCATCCGCTTGCGCATGCGCGACGAGATTTTCGACAAAGGGATGATCGACCGCCAACGGTTCTACGAGGAAGTTCAGGACAAGGCCGTTCAATCCCAGCAGCGGGAGATGATCGAGCCAGGCAGCGAGGAGCCGGTGCAGGATTGGGAACGGCGCTTCGCAAAAATGGAGGCAATCCTCACCGAGTATTACTTCGCCAGGAACTTCTCACGAGACACCTTCGCAGCCATCGTCGACCGCTGTCTGGCCAAGCGAGGGGCTGTTGAGCCGGTCTTGTACCCAAACTTCAACCCCGAGATCGCTCCGTTCAGCATGTTGTTCGCCCATGCCAACATGTACGAGCGACTTCCTACGGAGCAGCGTGGACCGGTGGCCCACCAGCTCCGGGAGATCCTGGTCGTGCTCACCAAGGGCATGATCAGCGACCAACTCTCTTATCTGTCCATCGCCAGAGGCGCGCTGGAGACCAAGGACCTGGAGTGGGTCCGTGATCGCCGCATTGGACGGGGCAAGATTGGGGGCAAGGCAGGCGGGCTCATCCTGGCGAGGAAGGTCCTCTGCCATCCCGAACCAGACGATCCGCCGGAGCTGAAGGAGCGCCTCCGGATCCCGGATTCTTGGTTTCTCGGCTCTGACGTCTTCAGCGAATTTCTGCTCGACAATGGTCTGACCGAGACCACCAGCTCGAAGTACCGAGATTACCAACAGAACCGCGAGGAATACCCAGCCGTACGGGACCGCTTCGTCGCCGGCCGGCTGCCCGCCCATTGTCGTCAAAGGCTAGGCGAGCTGCTCGACGAGGTCGGCTCTGCGTCGCTAATCGTGCGCAGCTCGAGCCTGCTCGAAGACAACTTCGGCATCGCCTTCGCCGGAAAATACGACAGTTTCTTCTGCCCCAATCAAGCCAGCGCCGCCGAAAACCTCGAGGCCCTCTGTCGGGCCATCAAGCGCGTCTATGCAAGCGCCCTGTCCCCAGATGCGCTGGTCTATCGCCAGCAACGGGGACTCATCGACTACGACGAGCGGATGGCCGTGCTCCTCCAAACCGTGCAGGGCAGCCGCGTGGGTGACTACTTTTTTCCCCTCATCGCTGGCGTTGGCTTCAGCCACAACCCCATCGTGTGGAACCCTCGCATCAATCGTAGCGATGGTTTCTTGCGCATCGTCGCCGGGCTGGGGACCCGAGCGGTCGATCGGGTCGAAGGAGACTACGCACGCATGGTGGCCCTGTCGCACCCGACACTGCAACCAGGTCGGACGGTACGGGAGGTCGTGCAGTACTCACAGAGACACCTGGACGTGCTCAACCTGGCCGCCAATTCGGTGGAGAGCATCCCGACTCAGGCGCTCATCGACCTCCAGATCCCCAACGCCAGCCAAATAGCGTCCCTTTCTCGGGATGGCGACTTGCATCCGATGCTGTCGACCGGCTTGACCGCGCCAACGGATCAGCTGGTGTTGACCTTCGACGGCTTGCTCAAGGACCGCACCTTCACCACCACCATCCGCGGCATCCTGAAGAAGCTCGAGCGCCGTTACAAATGCCCGGTGGACATCGAGTTCACCGTGGAGCGCACCGGCGGATCCCAACCTGGATTCACGATCCATCTGCTCCAGTGTCGGCAGCAGTCACGGCGCGACAATGACGAGATCGAGGCCGCCATGCCCGCCGATCTACCGGAGGAGAAGGTCCTCTTCGTGTCCCGTCGCATGGTCACCAGCGGCACCATCTCCAACGTGCGCTACGTGATCTACGTCGACCCTGAGGCGTTTCGGCAAATCGACGCTGACTCCACCCACGTTCGGCTCGCCAAGGCCATCGGACGGCTCAATGCGCGGCTCGATGACGGGTCTTTCGTACTCATCGGCCCTGGCCGCTGGGGCAGCTCGAATCGCCAGCTGGGCGTGCCGGTGACCTTCGCGGACATCTTCAATGCCAAGGCACTGATCGAGGTCGCCTTGGGCGCAGGGGAGCAAGCTGCCGAGGCGTCCTATGGAACCCACTTTTTCCAGGACCTGGTCGAGTCGGGAACCTACCCATTGCCCATTTATCCCAATGAGGAAGGCGCCCAGTTCAACTTCTCGTTCTTTAGGAACAGCCCCAGTATCTTGACCGATCTCTTGGCGAGTCAGGGAGATCTGCAACCCTATCTCCGAGTGATCGACTTGGAGCAGCTGCCGGGCAAACCACGGTTGGAGATCGTCATGAACGCCCAGCAAGCCCAAGCGGTGGGCTACCTGAAATAGGGGGCCAGTGAGGACAGGCATGGGAGACGATCCCCAGGCCGCGGCTTGGGCGCTATAGTGGGTCATCATGAGGTCCCTCCACGAGAGCTCGACCAAGCGCTGGGCCCTGTGCCTGTCCTTCGGCTGCCTGCTGGTTGGCTGCAGCGATGACTCGGACACCGATCCCGCCCTTGGCACGACAGTCTACGTCGACCAGTCCGCTGCCGACGGCGGCGATGGCTCGGCCGCGCATCCCTTTCGAACGGTGCGCGAAGCGCTCGAGGTCGAGCGAGCCTTCGAGACGATATCGATTGCCGCGGGCGACTACCCGGTCCCGAGCCCCTGGGCCTTCGATGCAACGGTCACCGTGACCGGCGCTGACGGGGGGACCACCACGCTGGACGGTGAAGAGACAGGCGCACGAATCGCTTGGACATCGAGCGCCAAGCTCACGCTCACCACCCTGGGCTTTGCGGCCCCCTTCAGCTTCGACAGTGGAGAGCTCGAGCTTGCGGACGTGACCGTTTCCGAGGTCGTGGGACCAGCCCTCGAGACCATTGAAGCCACCACCCGCTTCGAGCGCGTCGCCGTGAGTGGGGTGACGGAGGTGGACGGCCAACCTGGCACGGGCGATGGCATCGTCGTCTCTGGCGGGTCCTTGCAGTGGAGCGATGGCACCGCCTCAAATGTGCCCGACCGTGCCCTGGTGCTCGAAGGCGCCACGGCGACCCTCGCCGACCTGACGCTGACGAGTCGCGATCGCGCGCCGCTCACGGTCAGCGACGGGGCCGCGGTGACGGCCCAGGGGATTATGATCGATCAAGTGAGCCTGGGGGTCTTCGTCGATGAGGCCAGCCTCGAGCTGATAGGCGCGACCATCAGCGGCGCCACGACTGCGGGCCTCTTAGCGTCAGCGGGGTCGACCACCATCGTCACCGATTCTACCTTCAGCAATTGTCCTGAAGGACACGTGGCGCTCATCGGAGCCGGCGCCTCCTTGACCTTGGAGCGTAATCGGTTCGAAGACGCCGCCAACAACGCCTGCATCTCGGCGGCCCAGACCGACGGATCGGTGGTGATCCGAGACAACCAGATTGACGGCTGCGCCGGTGGCGGCATCACGCTCAGCCATCTGACTGGCGCCGAGATAACCGGCAACGAGGTGGCCAACATCACCCCTGATCCCCTGTTCGAAGAGCTCGCCGACGGGATCACCCTCTACGATGCCGAGGGCACGGTGTCGGGCAACACGGTTCACCACACCGACGGCTATGGCATTTCGCTGATTCGTGGCCAGGGCATCATCGCCGACAACGTCGTGGGGCCCGTCGATGGCGTAGGCATCAGCATCGTCGAGCTAGGGGGGGCGCGCGTCCAGGTGGCGGGCAACACCATCACCCAGGCTCGGGGCGCTGGCGTCATGGTGCTCGAGGCAGCAGCCGACCTCACCGACAACACCATCTCGGAGACCATCTTTCTAGGCTCCGAAGGTCTCGGGGATGGCATCGCCTTCGGACTCGGCGCCGACGTGACCGCAACAGGCAACCAGTGCTTCGACAACGGTACTAACGGCATCGTCTTCCTCGATGGGGTGACCGGAGAGCTGACGGGCAACACGCTCACGGCCAATAACCTCTACGGCATCAAGGAACATTGCACCGGGCCGGTCAACCAGGTCACGCTGACCGACAACATCTTCGCTGACAACGGAATGGGGCCGACCGACCTGTGCTCGCCATGACTCGTCGAACCGGCCTTGGCGTGGGATGGCGGGCCTGTCCAGACAGCTCGGTTGGACGCCAATAGTCAGCGACCACTGCGACGACGCTGCAGCAGACCCAGAACCACTGCGGCGATGATCCAGAAGCGGCCCCCAGGCTCGGAGCCCCGCCCGACCCAGTAGCAATCGCAGTCTCCCTCGAGCCCGCCGGCAGCGGCGTCAGCGCCTCCTTGCCCGGCGCCACTGCTGCTCGGCCCCCCGGCGGTGCCACTGCTTCCCCCGACGCCGGAGCCCGCCCCGGAGCCGCCATCCGGGACGTCGCAACCCTCGTCGATCTCGTCGTCGCAGTCGTCATCCACGCCGTTGCAGATCTCGGTGGCACCTGGATAGATGCTGTCGTCGGTGTCGTCACAATCTTCGTCGGCCGGGAACCCATCCTGATCGGCATCCGGCTCGACGACGACCCTGGCCAGGGCAATGGCGGACTCGGCGTTGTCCCAGTAGAGCAAGTTGAAGGAGTTGCCGATGGCGACCAGCCGCGGACGCCGGCGCCCTTCCCCACCGTGGGTATTGCGGCCCAGGTCCTCAGCGGCCGACCAGCTATCACCGCCGTTGGTCGAATAGGCCCACAGCACGTCCGAATCAGCGGCCTGTTGGCTGCCGTCGGAGCGCAGCGCCACGGCCACCACGACGTCCCCGGCGTCACTGGCCGCCACAGCGGACAGACCAGTGGACATGTGCCAGTCGCCCAAGCCATCGAAGACGAGCCGATCCGCATTGAGCAAGTCGTTGCCCTGGCTGTCGTGGCGCGCGTAGTAGACCTCGTGCTCCGCCGCATAGGTCATATGGGCACCGCCGGCAGCCTCTACGTAGATATCCGGAAAGGCGCGCCTGCCCGATCCCCCAAAGTGGCCGTGCATGCTCGCGGTGAGCTCAGTGACCAAGCTGCCGCCGCTGTTGCCACTGCCCAAAAAGGCTGTTCCGTCTGGATCGCACAGCCCTGATACGAGCACCACCCGGCCGCCGAGCCCGCGCATCCGAAAATCGGTATCCGCCCGCCAGATGCCGCTCAGATCGCCGACCGTCGTCGCCGAGCTGGCCCCAGCTTCGAAGAGGTGGAGATCGCCCCACACGTTGGTGCCGCCATGGGAGGAGCCTAGATAGACGTGCGGCCCCTCGGCCCAGGCGACGCCAACGACGTAGTTGCGCTTGACCGGCGTGCCGAACAGATAGTCTCGATCCCAAGAGCCCTGCGGGTTCCGGCGGCGGTAGCGGACGTCGTGACCGCTAGTCCAGTCGCCGCCGTGGCGGGTGACGATGTGGGCGCTGCCATCGCTGCCCACGGCGATGGCCGGCGGGAAGTCCAACGCCCCTTGCCGGCCGTCACCCTGAGCCTCGTCGACCAGCACCGTTCCGCTGGCGTCGAGCTGGTAGTAGCGGCTCGAGACGATGTGAATGCGGTCATTAGGCCCTCGCACCGCATCGATCTGCCCGCCTTCGACCACCTTTCCCTGAAAGGTCCAGGTCGGCGCCGCCGCCGCTGGCGCCGCCGCTAGGAGAACGAACCCAACCACCGCCCCCTGGGCAAACCGCAGCAACATGGGCAAGAGCGTATCACGGCCATTGTGCAGCCAGGGGCCGAGCGGGTCGCCTCATACCGTCGCCTGGAACCCAACCGCCGCTCCGCTGTCTGACAGGGGGATGGCGTCCCAGGTGCCAGGTCGGATATGTTGCCCCATCATGAGCCTGCGACTGAACGCTACGGTCTTGGTCGCCGCCCTCACCCTGCTGGGCTGTGGAGGAGCGGACGAAACGGACCCGTCTGTCCACGACGATCCAGGCAATGCCGATCTGTTGATCGAGAGCACCTTGCCAGAGGCCGACTTTCTGGTCGCTCGCAACCAGAAAGTCACCATCACCTTTCACCATCCAGTGATCGTCGACACCTTGGTGGTCGAGTTGGCCGGCCAGGCGGTGGAGCTGGCGACGGTGGACGACCGCGAGTTCCGCTTCGTGCCCTTTCCGCTCCATGACCCGGACACGGCCTACGAGGTGCTGATCGCCAAGGGCGTCGAGGACGTCACCGGGCAGATCCTCGACCGCGATGTCAGCTGGACATTCGGCACCGAGACCGAGGCGGTGGAGCAGGACAGCGCGCCACCGCTGACTGAGGCGGAGATTGAGCTGATCCTCTCAGGGGACGGCGACACCGTGATGGATTTGGTGACCGACTTCACCAACCTGGACAGCACCCTCTACGACATCTCGCCACCGATCGACGTCACCAGCGAACACTTGCCGTTATTCGTGGATCGCATGATGACCTCGGTGGTCCACCACGGCGGGATCGGCCTGGCGGCGCCGCAAGTGGGGATCAACCGCCGCTTGTTCGTCGCCCGAGTCGACGGCACCTGGCAGACTTACGTCAACCCTGCCGTAACCAGCTGGGACGCCGCGGTGGATCAAATGGTCGAGGGTTGTCTGTCCGTGCCAGGGGACCAGGTCAATGTGGCTCGGCCAACCTGGATCGACGTGTCCTACACTCGGCCGGACGGGTCCCAGATCGTTGGAGAGCACCACGAGAACACCAGCGCCACGGTCTTTCCTGCCCGCCTCTGGCTGCACGAATTCGACCACCTGAACGGCATTCTGTTGCTCGATCGGATGGGCAATCCACCCACCGCTGCGCCATGACTCGGCTGAACCGTTACCCCGCTCGACCCTTCGGCAAGCGCCGCAAGCCAGCCTATCCGCGACTGCTCGGAATCGCTGGTTTGGCGGTGGTCGCGGCGGCAGCCTGCTCGACCACCGCTGCTCGGCGCGACGATCCAGACGTCCCAGGTCCAGAGGCCACGCCAGGCGGTCGCGCGGACGGCGGGGAGCGACCTGTGTTCGAAGAGGAGCCGCAGGATGCCGGCGCCATCGCAACCGCGGCGACCAGCGCGGGGCACCACAACCCGCCGTAAGGCAGAATTCATCTAGCGCCCCACCCGCGGTGAACTGCCGTTATGCTGGGACCAGCCAACCCAGTCCTCGGAGGCCCGCAGATGAGACACCTGACGACCCTCGGATCTGCCACCCTAGTCGGCATCGGCCTGTCGCTGTGCGGAGCTTGTGGGAACTCCACCGAGACCGGCGGCACCGGGGGAACCTCCACGTCCTCCTCCACCACGACCACCAGCTCGAGTGGAACCGGTGGCGGAGACGGCGGCCAAGGCAACACCGCCGGCCAAGGGGGCGCAACCGGCGGCGCTGGGGGAAGCTCGACGAGCGGCTCGGGCGGCGGGGGTGGCGCTTTTTCCTGCGGGGAGGACGGCCTCAGCTGCACGGTCCCGCAAATTTGCGTCACCTTCATCAAGACCGCCGGCCCGACCCAGACCACGACCTGGGAGTGTCACGATGATCCCTGCGCCCCGGAGCCGTTAGCGTGCACCTGTGCGACCGCGATCTGCGGTAGCGATCCCGGGGCCGGCTGCGAAGTGGACCAGGGCGACCTGCAATGCTTCAGCGGCGGCGTCTGCGCAGCACCAGACACACCTATCGCAACACCCCAAGGCGACCGTGCCATCAAGACGCTAGCGGCAGGCGATCTGGTCTACAGCCTCCACCAGGGACGACTGCAAGCAGTGCCCTTGATTCGCGTCAGCCGCACGCCTGTTGAGCATCACGCCGTCGTCGAGGTCACCCTCCGCAGCGGGGCGGTGCTGCGCATCAGTGGGCTGCACCCCACTGCGGACGGACGGCGGTTCGCCGATCTGTTCCCAGGGACGATGCTCGGCGACCAGCAGGTCGTCAGCGTCGCAACGATGCCCTATGGCCACCGCCACACCTACGACATCTTGCCCGACTCGGACACCGGGACCTATCTAGCCGCCGGCGCGCTCATTGGCACGACGCTGCCGGCGCGCTGAGATCGCGCGCGCTTTCGCTGGCCCGGTGGTAGGCGGTGAAAGCGGCCACCAGGTGACAGATCCAGCCGAGGGTTCCCCCGGTGCCGATCCAGAAGCCCGGGGTGATGATCAGCCAGAAGATCCCTCTCAGGAAATCACCGTTGTAGATCTGCCCCACACCGGGAACGATGAAGCTCAATAGGGCTGCCGTACCTTGTCGACTCATGCTTACAGGTTAGCCATCGCCATGCGGCGCGCCTGTGAGCCAGCTCACACTTCCGTCTGATCAGGGTCGAGGGCGCCGCAAACTACGGCGACGCAGCGCCCACGCAAGCCCGATGCCCAGCACGGGAGCCACCCTCCAGGGCAGCGGCCCATCGTCACCCGACGGCACCCGGCAGCCGCAGCCGCCATCGTCGTCCCAGTCGCCAGTGCTCGACTGGGACGCTCCGACCCCACCGCTTCCGC
>JAUVCD010000316.1 GCA_030590865.1 Myxococcales bacterium
GGGGTGAATCGCCCCCCGGGGGCGAGAGGGGGCGTGAAACGCCCCCTGGGAGAGGAAGGGTACCAGCCAAGCCGCAACCCAGCCCCGTTCTGGTGCGGGGTCTCACCCCAGGGACACCCCGCACCAGAACGGGGCGTCAGCGCAGGGCTGGAGCTAGCGCGCGGCTACGTTGATGGGGAACGACAGCGTGGCGCCCTTGGCAATTCGGCGGCCGAAGAGCGCGCTGCCGCAGCGTTGCTGCAGGTCTGGCCTCAAAGGTGGCACGAAGCGCACCGCGCTCACCTTGCCATCTGCGTCTGCAGTGACGGTCACCATGGAGGTGATGGTCACCTGTAGCTTCGGGGCGGTGGCTCGCTCGGCGGCTGTGCGCAAACACGAGCTGACGAGCGCCTGTGCCGTTCCCTTGTCGAGCATCAAGGCGTCGCTGGGGGCGGCGTGCTCCGCAGCGTCATTGCTCTCCATGTCTGTTTCGGTGCTGCCATCCGGCGCGGAGTCAGGCCGTGCCGCCGGTCCGGGCGCAGCGAGGGGCTCGCCGGCTTCGGTCTCGGCCACCGTTTCGTCGTCCCGCGGCGGTGCCTCACCCGGTGTCTCGGGTTGGGCTTCTTGCTCGGCTGTCGAGACGCGAGCCAATCGCGGGCCGTCGCTCGGTGGCAGCGACTCGATCAGTCTTCCACCTTCCAGCGAGAACGACGCCCGTGCCGGGCTGATGAGCAGATGGCGTGACGTGACGCCGCGATGGCCCGTCGGTCCCACGGCGACGCTCCCCCGATTCACGGTCACGTTTACGTGATCGCGGTGCCGCTCGACGGAGAACGTCGTGCCATGCACCGCCACGCGGGTCGTGCCCACCTCGATCACGAAGGCCTCGATCAGCTGATTGCTGTCATGGCGAGGCACCACCTCCGCGTGCACCGTGCCTTGCTGGAGCGTAAGCACGTGGGGAACGGACACCGACTCAACCACGACCCGGCTGTGAGGAGCGAGCTCCCAGGAGGCCACACCTGGCAGGCTGAAACGCACCGGCTCGTCACCGCTGGACACGACTGACTGCGGCGAGAGCGACCCCACAGCATAGCTCGAGCGCCCATTGTCGGTTCGCCCGGTAGGCAGCTCGTCGAGGTCGACGATGCTCCACCGGTCACCGTCCGTTGTGGCGAGGTCCTCTGGTGCGGAGCCCGGACTGACGATGAACAGGGCGACTGCAGCCGCTGCGGCGGCGACGGCGGCCAGGCCGCCCCAATGGGACGGGCGTCGGCGGCGCGCTGCTTGTTCTAGGGCAACCTGTCTCAACAGGCGTTGTTCCAGACGATCCCAGTCGATCGCTGGTGGCGCCTCCTCGCGTAGCTCCTCGACGAGCCCCCGCAGGGCTCTTACCTCGTCATCGCCTCGGCGATCCTCGCTCACGACTTGCCCCCTTTTCTGGTACCGGCTTTCTTGTCGGACGCTGGGCGGGACACCTCGCCCGTGTCGTCGTGAGACGACGTCTTCTGGTTGCTTCTTGCGGCTTGCCGGCGCCCCTTCACGGGCGTTCCCTGGCTGGTCGCGTCGCGACCGTCCCCGTTCATGATCGCCATCAGCGTTGGCTCACCTCGCATCATCTGCGCTAGCTCGCGGCGAGCGTAGAACAGGCGCGTGCGCACGGTCAGCACGGGACAGTCGACGATCTCGGCGATCTCGGCAGGCGCCATACCCTCGAGCTCATGGAGCACGAAGACGGTTCGCTTCTTGTCGCTGAGGCGGTCGAGCAGCTGTCGGAAAGCCGCTAGGCGACGGCTGCGAGCTACATCGTGGTCCGGCAACGGGCGGTCGTCGGGTTCGTGCTGACCGGCCTCCTCCCGGGCATAGCTCGGGCGGCTGCGTGCCCGCCGTCGGGTCATCAACACGACGTTGACCGCGACGCGATGAAGCCAAGTCGAGAACTTAGCCTGCCCGCGGAAGTCAGGCAGGCTTCGGTGAACCTGCAGGAAGACCTCCTGGACGACGTCCTCCAGGTCGGCGCCTGGCCCCAACATCCGGTAGGCGATGGCCGCTACGCTCGAGCGGTGTTTGCGGAACAGCTCGGCGAAGGCTGTCGCATCGCCGCGCTGCGCCCGCTTGACCGCCTCGTCCAGCTCACGTTTGGCCACGGCGCTGGCCACCGTAGTCCGGGCGGTGCCCGTTGGCGACTTCGTTATTGGCTCTGGCGTCGGCACCGCTCCGGTCGCTCTGGTGCGCCGGTGGGCCACAGGCTTCGTGGGCCACGGGCCGCCGCCCATCAAAGGCCACACGAGGGTGGCGATGGGGTCAGAGCAGACCGCGGCGCTGGCGATACTGGCGCTCACACATAGGTCTGTTGCCCACGTCAGCTCGGGCGTTCACGCTGGCTGCGATGTGCTGAAATGTCGCACTATCAGCTAGCTGGCGCCGCGATGCGGCGCTCCCCCTCGGACGCGTCCCCACTGCCGCTGTGCTGTCGGCTGGCCGCTCTAAAGGCGCCGCCGGGCGGCGCGATATGCCGGCAATTCCAGCAAATCCAGTGCGATGAGGCCCACTACCACCATCCCCGCGAGGTACAGCATGGCCGCAGGCTCGGCCATGACCGAGCGGTGGGCCAAGTTTATTGCGTCCTTTGGCCGCGACCGAACAGCCGCAGCTCTGCCGTGCGGGGCGGGCGGCTAGCTCTCGGCAGCCTTGTCCGCTTTGGCAGGCGCCAGATCGAACAATGCGTCGAGCTCGACCGGGTCCTTCTTCCGCTGCCCGAGGACAGCGTTCACCGCGCGGAGAATCCGATTCTTGGCGGGGCCCGAAAGCCGTTTGTCAGCGAAGGCATTCTGGAGCCCGACGGGGGTCACGGCTCGGCCGCTGCGCGGCTTTTCCAGACCTTCTGGCTTCTTGCCGTCTTCACGCTTGCGCGCCTGGCGCTGGGCCAGTTTGGTCGCCCGGTCCGCAGGGCGGAGCCGCTCGACTTGGCGCGACGCGGTTAGCAGCCGGCGGTGGTCAATTTTGTTGTCCGAGAGGAAGGCTTCGAGCTTGTTGGCCATGGCAATAATCCCCGTTGGCAGCCCGCCAGGGGTCGCCGATCTAGCACAACAACCCGTCCGCGGGGAACCCACCTTAGCGAAATGATGCGGTCGGGCAGTTGACGACGGGTGGTTGCTTGCCGACCATGGGCCCCATGTCGACAGGAGAGCTCGAGCGGCGGTTAGGTGAGGCGTGCGACTCAGTGCGGGCCCAGTGCGAGGCGACCCCTACGGTGGGCCTGGTGCTCGGTTCAGGCCTGGGAGCCTTTGCCGACGGGCTTTCTGACGCGGTGCGCATACCCTACGACACCATCCCACACCTTCCCTCGCCGACCGTGTCCGGCCACGCGGGCAAGTTGCACATCGGCAAGCTGGGCGATGTGACTTTGGCCTGCCTCCAGGGTCGCGTTCACCTTTATGAGGGCCATGAGCCAGAACGTGCCGTCTTCGGTGTGCGCCTGCTGGCCCGACTCGGATGTTCGGTGGTGTTGATCACCAACGCTGCCGGCGGGATCTGCTCATCGTTCCATCCTGGCACGCTGATGCTCATCTCCGACCACATCAATCTATCGGGGAAGAACCCGCTTACCGGTCCGAACGAGGCCAGCCTTGGTCCCCGTTTCCCCGATATGACCCACGCCTACGATCCCGAGGTGGGCCAGCTGGCGCGGGATGCGGCTGCCGCGGTGGGAGTGGAGCTCAAAGAAGGGGTCTACGTCGCTATGGGCGGTCCCTCTTACGAGACGCCAGCGGAGATCCGCATGTTGCGAACCCTCGGGGTCGATGCGGTGGGCATGAGTACCGTGCCCGAGGTGATCGCGCTGGGCCACATGGGCGTGCGCTGTGGGGCGGTCTCGTGCATCACCAACATGGCAGCTGGAATGAGCGGTGCGGCCTTGGACCACCGGGAGGTGGAGGAAACGGCGGCGCAAGCCCGGGACAGTTTCGTCAGGCTGCTCGCCGCCTGGATCGAGCGCATCGGCCCAGCCAAGGGGTAGTCCGCCCTAGTTGTCATCCGCCGGGTCGGCGGGGCCCGGGTGCTCGCTAGGCGAGAGGCGCGAGGCGATCTCCGACAGGGTCGTGCGGGCTCGGTCCAAAGCCTCGCGGTCCGCTGTGCGCTTGCTGCGCTGCCGGGAAAGCTCGGCCTGCGCCTTGTCGAGTTTGTCCTGAAGCGCCTTGAGCTGTTGCTCGTGCTCCTTGCTATTGGCGAGCTGATCGTTCAGCTGGTCACGCTCTTGCTGCGCTGCCTCCAGCTCCTTCGCCATTCGCGTCTTCTCGGTGCTGAGGCCGGCGAGCTCTTGCTGGTGTGCCTTTTCTACCTGCTCGCGGACCGCAGCCTCTGAGCTGCCCGTCTCGCGCAAACCGGCCTCATGGGCCTCACGCAGGTGGTCAATCTCGGCAGTCTTTTCACTGATGACTCGGTCGAGCTCGTCTTCGTATTTACTCTGGACCTCGTCCAGCTCGCTCTGGTTGGCGACCAGCTGCTCGTCAATCTCGGTCTGATGCTTGAGCTGCTGCTCGTCAACCTCGCCTTTGTGCTTGCTCTGCAGCTCGTCAAGCTCGCCCTGGTGCTTGCGTGGTAGCTCGTCAAGCTTGCCCTGCAGCTCGTCCTTCTCGCCCTGGCGCCCGAGCTGCAGCGCGTCAAGCTCGCCTTGGTGTTTGACCTGCTGCTCGCCGAGCTCGTCCTTGTGCCTAGCGCGGAGCGCGTCCAGCTGCTTGCCGAGCTGGTCAATCTCGCTCTGATGCTGTTGCTCGCTGCGCCCGATTGAGGCCTCGCGCTGCGACTCCAGCTCCTTGCTCTGCTGGTCGTGTTCCCGCTTCGCCGCAGCGATCTGTCGGTCACGCTCGTCGATCTGATCCCGGGCCTCATCCCGCTCACGTTGCAGGTCGTTGAGACGACTCTGGAGCTCGGCCTCCACCTCTTGTCGGCTGGCTTTGAGCTGCCCCTCTGTGTCGGTCGACTGCTTTCGAGCCGCGGCTAGAGCTTCCTGGTGGTCTCGCTCGAGCAGCTCGATGGCCGCCTGGTGGCTCTGTTCGAGCTTGGCCGTTGCCTCGGCGTGTTGCTGTCCAAGTTGCTCGCTCTTTGCGACGGCGCCATCAGCCTCGGCGCGACGTTGCTCGTCGGCCTTCTGAGTGGCTTCGTCGAGCGCTGCCTGAGCCGTCTCATGATCGGCGCGATGGGTCTCCTTGGCATTGCGAAGCGCAGCTTGATGGGCCGTCTCAGTCTGGGCCAACTCGTCACGATGTCGCTGTTCCGCCGCTCGCAAGGCCTCCTCGTGGGCCGCCTTGAGTTGGTTGGCGGCCTCCTCGTGCACCGTCCTCGTTTCCCTTAGCTCTTCGGCCCGTTGGTTGAGCTGTGCGGCGATCTTCTTGGCGCCCTCCTTGAAGTCTGTGGCCCGCTTGTCGGCCAGCTCCTTGTCAGCCTGCAGCACGTCGACCCGGGCGGAGGTCTCGCTCAGCTGCGCCTCAATCTCAGGCAGGATCTCTCTCAGCTCGGCGAGCTCGCGGTCCCTCGTTAGCACCAGATCCCGAGCTTCGATGGCCTCCCGCTCTTCGGCGGCGGCAGTCTCCCGTGCGTCGAGCAGGTCCTTGTCCCGCTCCTGCAAGGTCTCCCGCAACTCGAGGGTCTGTCGGTCCAGGCCCGCTGCATGGGTCTCGGTCGCCGTCAGCTGCTCGCGCACCCCTTCGAGCTCCCGGGCGAGCCCGTCGACTTTGGTCGCCGCCATTCGGGCTTGGCCGAGCTCCTGGTTCGTCTTCTGCAGATCTCGCTTAGCGGCAATGATCTCGCCCCGGAGCTGGTCGGCGAGCTCGTGGGAGATGCCCGGCGGAGCTGACCGCGGCGGGCTCGCTTGGCTCATCGCCTGCTCGATCTGTTGTTGAGAGGTGAGCTTGGTCTCCCCCTCCTCTTCATCATCGTAGAGCGACATCTCGCCAGGCTGGCTGCTGCGCGCGGGCTCCGGGTGGGCGCTCGCTGGCGCAGGCCTCGAACCGGCCGCCACGTCGGGCTGGTACAAAGAGGTGAACGAGTCCATCGGAGGCCTGGCTGGTGGCGCTACCGGCGACCCTGGTGCGGGTACGATGGCCGCCAGCTTGGCCGCCAGATCAGGCGGGGCCTGCAGCAGCGTGGGTGCCGGCTCGTCATCGTCGTCGTCGCCGTATTCGAACTCGTCAGGATCGATTGGCGGCTCGCCGGGCGCGTCTCCTATGGCTACCAGCTGCTGCAAGCGCGGTAGCAGCGCTGGAACACGGATCGGCGTGTGGACGTAGTCTTCTGCTCGGGTCGGCAGGGTCCGGTGCTGCTCGAAGGTCTCCGGGCTGGACTGGCTCGACATGATCACCAGTGGGATGGACTTCAGTACTGGATCCTTCTTGATCTTGTTGCAGATCGAAAAGCCGTTCACCCGCGGAAGCTCGACGGAAAGAAGAATAATATCCGGTGGATGCGATGCGGCGGTGGCCAGACCGGTGTCACCATCTGTGAACACCTGGACCTGGCAGCCTCGTTTGGTGAGCTCAGTGCGGAGGTCGACCGCGAAGGCGTGGTCATTCTCGAAGATGAGGACGTTGATCATGGTTTCGTACCAGACACCTCAGTCCGCCATCTTTTCTGTGTTGCGGCGCGGTCGCAAGATTCTGGCGCAATCTTGGCAAGAAGCTCAACTTGTTCTAGGCGGACAAGTCCGTTCCCGATCGCTCGAACGGCCCGAGAAAGCTGAGGATTGGACTGGTTGCAGTGGTGGCGGGCCACGAAGGACATCAGCGGTCGGATCTGTGCGCTCGTGGCCAATTGTTCCAGCGCCAACGCAACCTTGGCGAGATCCGCGTAGCTGACTGATGGAGTGTCGAGGTATGGCGCCAACAGTGGCGCGGCGCGAGGATCTCCTATCGCTCGGAGCGCCGTCGCTAGGGGGCCCACTGGGGTTTGGGGCGGCTTGCCCCAATCGAGCAGCCCGTCCGCGACGGGTAGGCCAAGGGCGGCGTCGGAGCGGTTGCCACGGGGTTCACGGATTGCTTGGTCCGCGGCGAGGGCGGCGAGCATCGCTTCGGTGCCAGAGCGTCGTGCCGCTAGTAGCTCGAGTGCCCGGAGGCTGATGGCCAACCGAGGGTGGGCGCGATGGTCTGGCCGGTGGGCGATGCTGGGGTCGGTCTCGCTGGCCAGCGCGATGAGCTGGGCGGTCACGGCGTTACCCTCGATGCTCGTCAGGTCCTCCATCAGCTCGAGCTGAATGGGCAGCAGGCGGCTATCACGGGTGCTGAGGGCCGTGGCGATCTGGTCCGCCAGTGCGGCACCCTCGGTGCGGGACCGGTCGACGCTAGGCGACCGCTCACTTTGCACGACGCAGGCCACCAGGCGTTCCCTCAGGGTGACACGGTGTAGCTGCTCGCCGGTGCTGGTCTCCAGCCAGCGCACCTCGCCGCCCGAGTCGCATAGGGCGAAGCTGTCCTCCGCTGCGGCGCCACCCAGGACAGTATTCTCGTTGGTGTGGACCCAGCGAGTGGTGCCTTGTGGCGCCTGAAGCCCAATGACGAGGCGCTGATAGCTGAGTGCATGGTCGTCCACACTGGGACCGGTCGCAGTGCTGCGAGGCCGCGCGTAGTAGCGGATGCGGTCGTCCCGCGATGCCGCGGTCGGCAAGCTTTGCGATCCGGGCAACATCCACTTGGGGTCTCCGGGCCACTGGCGTCCAGGCAGCGTTACTCGCGAGCCGCCGCCCCGTCGCGCTTCAACGATTTGCTGATCGAAACGGACCGCGGTCGTCTCACCGAAGTAGAGCTCGCCACTGACCAGGAAGGCATGACTGATCGGCTCCCGGGACACCACTCGTGCCGCCTCGGTGCCCTCCAGTAGATCGAAGATCACCACGCGGTTGCCGTCCCAAGGCAAGAAAGCAAAGGCGTCGAATACCGCCGGGCTGCCGATCACCGCCCGCTCGTAGAGCTGGCGTACGACATCCCCACTACGCTTGACCGCCAAGACGATGCTGCGCTGGTCGTTGAGGCTGGCGATGGACACGAGGGTCGTGTCGCCGTCGTCGCCGGCCCCCCGCAGCCTGCCCAGCGCTTTGCGCGTCCAGTGTGGCTCACCAGTAAACGCATCGAGGGCGAAGAGCTCGCCGTCGCCCATCCCGACCACCACTGAGCCCGCGATGAGCGGCCGTCCTTCGAGGGCGTGGTCGTAGCGCCAGCGACCGGGGCCACCCATGGTGAGGCCGACGATCCTGTGGTCATTGACGACCCCTAGGATGACGCTGGGGATCTCTGGGGCGCGGGGCATGGTCCAGCGGTGCTCGAAGGCTGCCAGCTCGCTGCCGTCGTCGTCGCTCCACCGTGAGTCGAGCGGATGCCCACGGGTCTGGCCGCCGCCGCACCCAGCCATCAGGAGGGACAACCAGGCGCTCACCCCGAGCAGCAGCGCGCTGTGCAGCCTTCGCCCTATGCATCTTCGGGGCACCACGGTTCGACCATGATGGTGCTGCTCGCCGAGGGCAAGTGCGAGCCGCGCGCCTTGCGACAAAGCCAAAGTCGTGCGCTACTCGCCCGCTATGCCGCTGCCTCCGCTTCCGAGGATTGCCTTCCGCGAGGTGCAAGACCTGACGCCCGAGGCGCCCACGGGATTTCTTCGCTTGCGACGTCGACGGTTGACGATCCGGGCCGACGATGGCTGCGAGAGCCAGCCCTTCGTGTTCGACAACGTCGATCGCCTGGCGCTCGATGCCGTCGTGGTGGCCGCTCATTTTCACGATGGCGAGCAACGCTGGGTCTATCTGCGGTCGGCCGTCCGTCCGGCGGTGGGCCTTCGGCCGATCGAATGTCAGCCGCTCCCCGAGTCCGACACCCTCGGCTCCTTATGGGAGCTACCTGCTGGGCTGGTCGAGCCAGGTGAGTGCAGCGCTGCTGGACTCCGTCGTTGCGCGGCCCGGGAGCTCAACGAGGAGCTGGGGTTCGAGGTTGCGGATGAGCAGCTATTGGCGCTGGGTCACGCCACTTTTCCGGCTGGCGGCGTGTTGGGCGAACGGCACCATTTCTTCCATGTCGAGGTGGTTGCCTCGGCCCGTGGTACGCCGGCCGAAGACGGCTCGGTGCTCGAGCAGGATGCCTTGGTCGTCGCTATCCCCTTGGAGGAAGCGCTGACCCTCGTGCAGCGTGGACTGCTCGAGGACGGTAAGACGGAGCTAGGCCTGCGGAGGCTGAAGGAGATCTGACATGAGCTCGCCCTCACCCTTGCCCACCTCGCCGCGCATCGCTCTGATCGTGAAGCGCTCGGTCTGGGATCGAGAAATGGAGCGCAAGGACAACTTGCTCCACGATCTGCTCGAGCGTGCCGATCCGACGGTAGCGGCATTCAAGGTGGCCCACGAGGAGCACTCAGAGACGGTGGGCGAGGTGAAGAAGGCGCTGGCGGATCACGGCGCTCAAGTGACGCGGATTCGACGCACTCGTGAGCGTTTTGACGCCAGCAACTTCGACCTGGTGGTCACGGTCGGCGGCGATGGAACGTTGTTGCATGCGTCCCACAGCGTCGCGGACACTCCAGTGCTTGCCATCAACAGCGCCCCCACCACATCGGTTGGTTTCTTCTGCGGAGCCCGAAAAGGGGAGGTGGGCGCCAAGCTGGCCGCGGCCTTGAAGGGCAAGCTTCGTTGTGCCGCTTTGACGCGCATGCAAGTGGCGCTCAACGGACAGATCGTCTCGTCCCGGGTGCTCAACGATGCGCTTTATTGCCACCAGTCGCCGGCGGTCACGTCACGCTACATCGTCGAACACGGACCGGTGCGCGAGGAGCACATGTCGAGCGGTTTCTGGATTGGCCCGGCGGCCGGCTCGACCGCAGCGCAGCGCTCTGCAGGTGGCGAGGTTTTGCCGCTGAGCTCGCAGAAATTGCAGTTCGTGGTTCGTGAGCCCTACACGCCCCACGGCGAGGCCTACCGGCTGGCCCACGTCATCGTGAAGGCGGGCACTGCCGTGCGGGTGCGGAGCAAGTCACGGCGGATGCGCATCTATATCGATGGTCCCCATGAGCTGCTACGGGTGAACTTGGGTGATGTGGTCGATTTCGTGCAATCTCCAGAGCCGCTCAAGCTTCTGGGGATTTCAGTGCGTCGCAAATGGGGAAAGTGAGCCAGGCCGGCTAGTCAGGCCGATCGCCTAGCCCGAAGGCCAGGCAGCCCACGCGGCAGGGCAGCAGCTCCAGCCCTGCGCTGACGCCCCGTTCTGGTGCGGGGTGTCCCTGGGGTGAGACCCCGCACCAGAACGGGGCTGGGCCGGCGCTTGGCTGGCTTCCTTCCTCCTCCAAGGGGCGTTTCACGCCCCCTCTCGCCCCTGCGGCGCGATTCACCCCCAAATTGACACGCCTGCGGGTCAGGACCCACAGGTAAGCGCCTGGCAGGAGTGGACGGGCGCTCTATGTGTTCGGAATCTGGGCCTGTGCACCTCTGGCCCGTGAGTTGCTTCACTGGTGGTTCTGGTGGCGAAG
>JAUVCD010000099.1 GCA_030590865.1 Myxococcales bacterium
ACGTTTCCATGCTGAAGAGGGGTGCCGAGGTGCAGCCGCGGGTTGCGGACCCCACTGCTCCGCTAGGTCGTGGGCGGAACTTCGCGAAACGCGAACTTGTTGGTCCGACCTCAGGGCCAGGCCAACCGCGTCTGCGCCATGCTCACCGGCCTCATTCGGCGGTGTAGCCGGTAGGCCCACGGGCCCCAGCAGAGCCCCGGGCGGGCTGCCGGCTGGCGGCCGCCCGGGATAGCTAGTTGCTCATCTTGAAGAGCATGGCGCCGATGCGCCGGAGCTTCTCTTGTTGTTCGACACTGCCTGAGAGCGAGACGCAGTCGAGCACGGCGCAGCATTCGCCTGCAGAGCCGAGGGCCGTCAAGAGATTGCTCTTACCGACGACGGTCCCTTTCTTGGAGCACCCTTCGGCGATGTTGCACACCACCGAGTCAGACGCCCGCAACCCTTGGTCGCGCAGGTGAGACCGCCCGCGGGGAAACCCCGCTCGTGAGAACCACTGGTTCACCGAGACGGCAAGCCGGTAACAATCGAGCTGTTCGTAATCGAATGCGTGCTTCATCTGGCCTCCATCGGTCGCCGGGTTTGCGAGAAGGCGACCTCGCCCCCAGCGTTCAGTCGCCCTCGCAGCAAACCCGGCGACCGATGGAGGCCCCGAAGCTCAAGCGAGCACGACCTGCGCTGTCCCGAGATTCGAGTGAAACAAGCATCGAGAGCCGAGCCTCGAGCTTTCGAGCCATCGAGTCTCGAGCTTTCGAGCCATCGAGCCTCGAGCTTTCGAGTCATCGAGTCTCGAGCTTTCGAGCCATCGAGCCTCGAGCCCATCGAGCTCCGAGTTCGATCGTTTGCTCTAGGTCGGGCTCGGAAGGGTGAGGGAAGCGGGGCCGAGCGGGGGTTCGAGCGCGTGGGGGAAGGGGGCTCTAGCCCAGCATGGCAGCGAACATGAAGAGCATGAAGTAGCTGCAGCAGCAGCAGATCACCGGCGAGAACCAGGCGAGGAACGCTTTGCCGCCGCCGCAGCCGTGGGTGATGTCGTAGCCTTCGATGTGATTCTTGGCGCTGAAGCCGAGCGACACCAAGCCGCCGACTCCTGGGATAGGCGCCCACAGGTAGGCGGCGCTCTGGGCGAAGGCGTTGACCCGCACCGAGTGGGCATAGTCTCTGTCTTGTCCCACGCCGCCCACCATCGCCAAGACCAGGTGATGGATCCCGCCACCGATCCAGGGGCCGATGAAGCCGGCGATACAGCCTCCCACGACCATCAAGAGCCAGGCCAGGATCCCCATGCCGATCCCCATGCCTGCCATCGCTGCTCCGGCCTTGTGACTGCCGAAGGCGGCGAACATGGCGGTGCCCCAGATGGCGAAGAAGAGCATGTAGAACATGCCCATGATGGCGCCGCCGATGGCGCCAGTCGTCATGCTGAACATGCAGGCACTCACGGCGTCGTCACTCTGGGCCGCTGACGTGAAGAAGGGGCGGCCGCGGAAGTTGACCGCCGTCATCGTCTCCCACCAACGGCCCAGCATGCTGCCGTGCTCCGACTCCCAAGGGACGCCGCCTTGCAGGGGGGAGCCGCCACCGGTGGGCTGGTAGCCTGGCGGCATTCCAGGGGACGGTGCCGGTTGGCCAAACCCGCCTGGAGGTGGCTGTCCCCAGCCGCCGCCAGGAGGAGCCCCGCCGGGAGGAGCGCCGCCAGGCGGGGCTCCTCCTGGCGGTGGGGCCGCTGGCTGTCCCCAGCCGCCACCAGCGGGAGGCTGTCCCCAGCCACCGCCCCCACCGGAGCCGCCCCCACCGCCAGGTGGAGGATAGCCGCCCCCACCGGAGCCGCCCCCACCGGGTGGAGGATAGCCGCCTGGGGGCCCACCCCATCCGCTGTTGTTGCTCATCCGGTCTCCTGGCGGGGGTAGGTCACCACCCGCAGCATCGGCCCAAAGAGCATTTCTACACGAGCTGGCTGAAGGCGTCGACCGAGGCCCAAAGCCCGCAGCCGCCGGACCTTCTAACGGTTACGACCTGAACAGCCGCACGTCAGAACATGAATACCGGCGCGACCGAGGGCGCGATGACGAAGCCGAAGGTCGGCAACATCACCATGAACTTGGCTTCGACGTTCACGCCCCAGTTCTTGGCAATCGCAAAGATGGCGCCGCCGCCGAAGCCGAGGAAGTTAAGCCCCGTGACCTGATAGGCCTCCACATCGTCGATCTTGCGGCCCACATCATTACACTTCCCATCCCGGTCTTCGGGGGAGATGGGACCGCCATCGTCGTCCACGGTGTCGCAGATCGCCACGGTGACGCCGGCGTTCACCTGGGCAAGACCACCACCGATGAAGCCGTAGGGGCGCACCAGCCCTGTGTGGAAGACCTGGTAGCTGATCCGGCCCTCGACGTGCGCAGGCATGAAGTCGCTCGCCGTCGGCACGCGGCAAGCGTCCTTGCCGAAGTCGTCCTTGCAGTTGTCGTAACGGTCCGCCGTGTCGCCCACGCTGGGCGATCCGCCGAAGGCGAAGCCGACGCGGAGTCCGCCGCTCAGACCTTTCCAGAATCGCAGGTCGTAGCCGAGCAGGATCCGCGCACCGGCCAGGGCGAGCCCGCCCTCGATCTCGTTGAACTTACCCTCCATCGGCTTGCCGAGGAACTCGCCGTCGTTGTCGAAGCAGAAGTAATTTTCCAGCTCCTGCTCGAACTCGCCACTGTCGTTGATCACGCCGCAGACGTTCTCGGCGCCGCCTAGGACCAGCAGATCGAGCTGGATGCCGAGGCTGATGTAGTGCTGGTGGAACCCAAACCCGCTCTCGTCGCCGTCGTCATCGTCATCGTCGTCGTCGTCGTCGTCATCCCCTTCGCCTTGCTCGCAGCTGCCGTTCAGACAGATCAGGCCTTCGCGGCATTCCTTGCTCTTGTCGCAGCTCGCTCCCCAGCCCTTGTCGCCCCGGGCACCGTCGCCGCTGGGGGTGCAGCCCGGGAAATCGGGGGGGCAGTCGCCCTTGGCCACACACTGCTCAGGAGGCTCTTCGCCAGGCAGGGAGGGCTGGTCGCCGTCGAGCTTGTTCTTGATTTCGACCGTGAGCGGCTGCTTGCGCGTGCCCGCCGTGGCGACCGGATCACCCTCATTGTCCTTGACGATGATGTAGAGCTTCAGCTCGCCGGTGGTGCTGAGCTGGGCGCAGGGAACGACTCCGCCGAAGCCGCCCTTCATCTTCTTCATCGTGACCGATTCCCACGACGTGCCGCCGAAGGGCTTGTAGCGGATCTTCAGGCTGCCACCGCCGATGTCCTCGGGGATCTTGACGAAGATGGGGAGCGGGGTGTTGACCAGCGCCGCCTCGGGCGGCTCGTAATTGAAGTCGCCGGCCGAATCGTCGTCATCGTCGTCATCGTCGTTGCCGTCATCATCGTCGTCATCGTCGTCGTCGTCGTCGTCGTCGCCGGCGCTGCCTGCCGCTTTCTTCGCGGCCTTGAACAGCTTGGTGAGTCCACCGGTCATGTAGTCTTCGAGCGACTTGGCGTTCTTGTCAGCCTTGAACGCCGCGGCGAAGGCCGCTTTGGCCTTGCCATTGTCGTTCTTACCGCCCCCATAGACGATGCCGAGGCCGACATGGAGCTTGCCCAAGACCTTCTTGCTGCAGCCTTTTTTGCCGCACTTCTTGATGGCGCTCTTCAGCTTCTTGATGGCGTCATCAAAGTCGGTGTTGAGGTAGTCCTCATCCATTGCGTCGTCGTAGAGCTTCATGGCGCCCTTGTCCTTCGGGGCCGCCTGGGCGGATGAAGAGACGAAGGTGGCCAGAAGGACGCCAACGAAAGCGGCGAGCACGACCAGGGTGCGAGGCAGACGACGTAACAATTTACTGTTCCTCCGTGATGACGACGTCATGACGCTGGGCGGTGACCACAGTGAGCGGCTCTGCGAGCCGCTCACGCGACACCTTTGCGGGCCCACTTATAGCACTGCGGGCGCGGCGGCGAATAGGCCTCCCGCTAGTTGTTTTTCTCCGTACGCACGAACTGGACCCGGCGATTGAGTGCCCGATTGCGGGCGCTGGTGTTCGGGACCAGTGGCTTCTCCATCCCGTAGCCCGTCGAGACCAGCCGTGAGGGCGCGATCCCGTGCTGGATGAGGTACTTGCGCACGGCATCGGCCCGGCTCTGGCTGAGCCGCTTGTTCAAGCGCTTCCCGCCCTTGTTGTCAGTGTGCCCTTGGACCTCGAGCTTGATCTTCTTGTTCTGCTGCAGGACCTCGACGATCGCGTCCAGTACCTTGTAGCTGATCGGGCGAATCGTCGACTTGCCGAAGGCGAAGTGGATCTGCTGAGTGATCTTGATTTCTTTTTCGGTGACCACCACCAGCGCCGGCTTCTTGGGACAGCCAGGCTTCTCGCCGCCCTTGACGCCAGGCACCATCGGGCACTTGTCCTCTAGGTCCACCACCTGGTCGCCGTCGTTGTCCGGCTCGGGACAGCCATCGGCGTCCTCGTAGCCGTCCGGATCCTCAGGGTCGTTCTTGCAGCTGCCGTCCGGCCCATCCACGGCGTCGGGGACGCCATCCAGATCGTTGTCGAGATCTGGGCAACCGTCGCCGTCCAGGTACCCATCTACGTCCTCGGCGAGCAGCTCGCAGGCGTCCTTGGAGTCCGGCAGGCCGTCGCCATCGGTGTCCGGATCGTCAGGGCAGCCGTCGTGGTCCTCGAATCCCTGGTAGTTCTCCGGCTTTTCCGGGCATTCGTCTTCGTTGTCGACGTAGCCGTCGCCGTCCTTGTCCCCCGGCTTGGGCGGAGGTGGCGCCTCGGGGACCGGCTCATCCATCACGAACCGTCGCTCCGAGCACTTGGATGGCGGCGACAGATCGTAGGCGGCCTGCGCGTTGGCGCGGGCGACGATTAAGTGGTCCTCGGCCCGAAACATGTCGGCTTGGTCCAGCTCGACGGCGGCGAAACGAGTGTGGGATTGGGCCAGCGCCAGCTCGCGCGGGGCACAGCGTTTGGCACCGTTGCGCTCAGCCTGGTCCATCAACTTCTCGAGCCCGGCGATCTCGCCGCGCATGACCGGCACTTGCGAGCAGGCCACGCTGCCCAGACAGCCGACGAGCAACAACAACAACCGCGCCTTCATCAGGACTCCTTGTTTGCGCTCAGCTGTTTGTTTGGGCTGAGCTGTGCCGGCGCTCCAGCTACCGTCGGTTGGTGTGCTCAACGTCCCGCTCCGCGGTGGGCGCCTCGGGCCAGCTCGATGGCCTTGTCGGCGTATTCGCCCGCGATGTCGGCGAATTCGATGGCGTCGCCATACTCGGCCTGGGCGGCTTCCTCAGAGGCCTTTTCCATGTGCTCCTTGGCGAAGTAGTACTCGTACTCCGCCAACTCTTCCGCACCCAGGGTCTTCGCCTGCTCGAGCTTGGATGACGCTGAGGCAGCCTTGAACGCGTAGACGGTGCCCACACAGCCACTGCTGGACAGGGCCAGCAGGGCGGTGACGACCGTTAGGGACAGGCGTCCCAAAATTCCGTGGTGCCGGCGCAGCGCTTTGCTGCCGTGGCCATCACCGCTCACCGTTGCCAATCGCACCTTGCTCACGCCGGCGTCCTCCTTGGACCTATTTATCCGTAAGCGACGCTATCAACGGCCTGGCTCGGGAGTCAAGGAGCGCCCCAGGCTCCGGACAAGCATCGCGGCCGAGCCTTGTCTCCAGCAGCGCCGCCCAATGATTCATTTCCAGCGGTCGGGAGCCCCTTGGACCCCCAATGACCCGCGCCCCCAATGACCCGCGACCCAGCTGGACGGCTCACAGTCGCCGATAGACACCGACCACCACGCCGAGCAGCATGGTCGGCTTGAAATCGGTGGCACGCACCAGCACTGGTGCCATCGCTTTGTTCTCCGGCTGAAAACGCACGTAGTCCCGTTCCGGGTAGTAGCGCTTGACCGTCGCCTCGTCTCCGATGAGCGCCACCACGATGTCGCCTCGCTCGGCGATGGACTGCTTACGGACGAAGACGTAGTCACCACTCATGATGCCTGCGTCGATCATTGAGTCACCAGTGACCCGAAGCCCGAAGATCTCGCCTGATTTCAACAGGCTCTTGTCGATGCGTACGGTGTCGAGCAAGTGCTCTTCAGCGTAAAGCGGCAGCCCGGCTGCGACGCGGCCGAGTACCGGGATCTCGACCATCTCACCGTCACCGGCATCACTCTTGCGTGTCTGGACCGGGTCGAGGTCTTTCGGCCTCAAGGCCCGAGATTTCATGTCTTCTCGAGTGAGATAGCCCTTGCGCTCCAAGGCGCGCAGGTGGTCGTTCACACCGTTGGTCGACCGAATCCCCATGTGGGCCCCAATCTCTCTGAGGGTGGGCGGATAGCCCCGATCCACGATGGATTGGCGGATAAAGCACAAAACTTGGTCCTGGCGAGCGGTCAAACCCTGCATAGCTCAGAACGCTACTGAACAAGTGAGGGGTTGTCAAACGTATGGCATTTTCTGCTCAGTTGTGGCCGTTCAGCCCCTGCGCGCGGTTCCCTCTCACCACAAAATCCCCAGGCATGTGGACAACTTGACTCACATTTTAGGGCTGGCATTTTAGGGCTGGCATTTTAGGGCTGGCACTTTAGGGCTGGCAGTTTATGGGTGGCAGTTTAAGGCTGACGAGGGCTGAGCATCGGGACCGTTAGCCCCCCGACCGATGGGTGCGCCATCGGGATTCTCCACCGGCGACGCCCAGGTTATTCACAGCGCGGGGCAGCCATCTGCTTCGCTGCACTAGTGTCGCCCACTGCACACCGGAACACCTTGAAGCTCGCACAGGTGGCGCCAGGTAGGGCGCCGTCGGGCAAACTCCCTCAGAACTTGCTGCTCACCGACAGGAACGTGAGCTTATCGGTGGTGTCCCGCAGTCGCGAGGTCAGGATGCGGACCATGCTCCAGAGCACCTCGTAGGCCAGGTCCTTGTGGAGGAAGAGCAGGTCCTCGAACGACTCTTTGCCGATGGACAGCAGAACACATCTCTCGTGAACCCGCGCGTCGGCCGAGCGGGCCGCGTCGTCCAACAGCGCCATTTCGCCGAAGATCGCGCCAGGGTTGAGGACCGCCAGGGCTTCTTCACCCATGCCCGGAACGTTGCGGCTGATGCGCACGCGCCCACCGATGATGATGTAGAGCTTGTCGCCAATATCGCCGTGCTCGAAGATCAAATCGCCGGTGGGGTAGGTTTCCTCGCTAGCCACGCCGGACACCAGCTCCAGTGCTGCTGGGGTCAGCCCGGCGAACAGGGGGACCTTGGCCAGGTGGGCCACTCTCTCGCTGGTGTCCATGGCGCGTCGAGGAACTCATCGCCTTTCAGGTGGCGAGTCGGGCTGCGAGCTTACCATTCCCATTGCCGTCAGGTGTACTTCGGAGGCGAGCGGTCGCTGCGGCGGGCCGCGACCCGGGGTATCAGCGGCTGAACCGGACGCGGATCGGTGGCGTGGTCGCCGTGATGGGACGGCCGTCGGCGTTGAGCGCTGGCTCATACCGCCTGGCCATGGCGCAACGCTGAGCGGCGCGGCCGAACCCGTAACCGGGATCGCTCAAGATCTGGGCCCTGATGGCGCGACCGTTGGCGCCGATGGTCACCGAAACCACCGCCGTGGCTCGGTCCACTTGCTCGGTGTCAGCCTGGGCCGGGAAGGGGCAGTCCCAGGAACGGCTGCCGGTCAGCTGGGGAGGACGGGAGCGATTCTTCTTCTTGGGCCGTTTGGGCTTGCCCTTGCCCTTGCTGCCTTTCTTGCCCCCTATCTTGGCGTGTTTGTTCGTTACCGGCCCCTTCTCGGTGCCCTTCGCCGAGGTATAGCCGCTGCCGGTGTTCTTCGAGCCATCCTTGTCGACGATGGTCCAGCCGTCGCCTGACAGATCGACCGCCTCGCCCTCGTCCATGGCGATCACGTCACTCGCTTCGGAAGGCGGTGGCGGCTCGTCGTCCTCGTAGGGGTCGTCATCGATCGGCTCTGGCTCGGTCGGCTCGTCCGGTTCAGGTGGCGGCAGGACCACCTCTTCCTCCGGCTCCGGCTCTTCTTCCTCTTCCTCCGGCTCTGGCTTCTGCTCCTCCTTCTTCTTGTCTTCCAGCAGATTGACGTCGTACTCGGCCCAGAAGAACTCGTGCAGCTCCTCACGGGCCAAGGTGACGTGTTGCTGCATGGCCGATAGCGCCATCAGCGGCCGTCCCAAGGCGGCACCGTGCATCATCAAGGCGATGATGAAGCCGATGACCAGGCCGTCCCGCGATGCCCGCAACCCCAAGGCGAGGGTGGGCCGCAAGGGATCGTCCTGGTGAGGGTGCGCTGCCGTAGCGGAGGTCGTCACCGCCGACTGGAGTTGGGTGGCCGGCGCCGCCATCAGCTCACTTGCCCTCCGTTGGAGCCTCCTGCCCAGCACCCTTGCCCTCACCCTTGCCCTCAGTCTCACCTGAGTCTTTGGGTGCCTCCCCATCAGGGCTTGCGCCGGGCACCGGCTCGGCAGAGATCGGTGTAACGCCGAATGCGATCTTGGACACGCCGGCCTGCTTCAGCAGGTCGAGGATCGTGATGATACGTCCGTGTTGGACCTTCGAATCAGCGCGAATGACGGCGCGTAGATCCTTGTTTCTTGCCAGCGATTCGCGAGCCAAGGCGAGGATGGCTTTGTCGTTGTCGACCTTCTTGCCGTCCACCAGCAGGTCACCGCTGGCGTGAACCTCGAGGCCGAAGACCAGCTGGACCGTCTCACCCTTGGCCGCCTTGGGCAGGTCGAGGGGCAGGGAGGTCGACACGATGATCTTGGCGGTGACCATGAAGACGATCAACAGCACCAAGGTGATGTCGACCAGCGGCGTGACGTTGATCGCCGAGATGACGCCGTCTTCGTCGTCTTGGAACGCTCCGCCCATGGCTCAGTCGTCCCCTCGGGTCCGCTTCTTGCGGCTCTTGCCACGAGCTTCCTTGGGCTCGTCCTCTGCCCCGGACAGGTCGCCGTCGGCGGGCACTGACTTCAGGTGGGCCAGCAGCACCTTGCTGAGTGCTTCGGTATTGGCCAGCACCCGCTTGGTGGACCGCTGGAAGTAGTTGTTCGCCGCCACCGCCGGGATGGCGACGGCAATGCCGACCGCTGTGGCCACCAGGGCTTCGGAGATCGAGCTCATGACTTGTTGGGGCGCAATCGCCACTTGAGCAGCCTCGGCCACCGGCACCTGGGACTGCTCGCCCAAGGCCTTGAAGGCGCCGACTACGCCGATGACGGTGCCGAACAGACCGATGAAGGGCGCGTTGTTGCCCACCGTGGCCAGGTAGGCGAGCCGCTTCTCGAGCTTCATCCGTTGCAGTGCAGCGGCGCCTGCCATGGCTTCTTCGGCTGCGTCGGCGCCTCGGTCATGCAGGGCCAGCCCGGCAAGCACCACCGCCGCCTCGGCGGAGGGCGAGGCACTCATCCGCTTGCGGGCCGCCTCGACCGAGTCTCCGAGCGCCTTGCGGAGATCGCCTGCCAGCTGGGTCAGGTCGTCGCGCAACGAGTTGAAGAACCACGCGCGCTCCAAGATGATGGCCACCGAGACGACGCTCAGAAAGAGGAGCAGCCACATCACCCAGCCGGCACCGAAGCCGACCATGATCTGCTCGAGCCAGCTAGTCAGATCCATCGAGGTATTACCTTTCGCACTACGGGGTGGCCCCGGTTGTCTGCTGTCTCGGTTGGAGTCGGGTCAGCGCTGCCCATCCGACCCATAGGCCCAGACGTCGAGCAAGTTGATAATAGAGTTTGGTAGCATCGTCTTGGGGATTGTGCTGTTTCGGGTCGTATCCCCGGTCGGCTATTGGATGGCCCATCCGCTCGCGTGGTCGCTCCCGGCTCAACGGGTATGTGGGTCGATCGGGTTGCAAATCTGCGCAATGACGATGGTAGCGTAACCCCCTTTGGGTAGCACAAACGACACCGAAGCGTAGCGCTCGTTGGGGACCGGCTGCCAGTCGACCTCCCGGACCTGGAGTCGGAGCGGGCGTCGCGTGCCTTTTCCTAGTCGTTTCAGAGACTTCAGCCGGGCCTCGTCGCCGATCGACGCCAGCAGTACTTCACGTTCTTGGGTTTCGATCTCCCCTTCGGGCCATCGCATCTTGGCGCCAAACATGGGGCCTGTGGCTGACAGCTCGTTGCGCTCTGCTCGCTCGCAAGCCTCGGCGAGCTCAGGCCCCTCGAGGGGCACGAGGAACATCCCGCCTGAAACGTGCTTCTTCGCCAAGTCACCGGGCAACACCCGGTTCCAGTTACCGGCTGCAACGCGCTGCTCCAGCACCTGATTGAACAAGAGCGACTGCCAGGCAGAGAACAGCAGTCGCTGCTCCTTCTTGGCTCGCGGTGGCTTGGCGTTGCCGGCGATCCAACTCAGGGCGCGGGTCGGATTGTCACCATCCCGTCCGAAGCGCTGGGGTCCGTAGGCGTTGGGCAGCCCCTGCATGGCAATGGTGTCGAGTCGACGGCCCATCTCATCCATGGCCGCCGGGTCCAGCTCCCTCAGCGTGAGCTTGAACCGGTTACCCTGCAGGTGGCCGGTCCGAAGCTTGTGCTCATGCCGGTGGCCGGCGATGACCTCGATGCCTGGGATGGCGATCTCGGCCAGGGACTCGGCGACGTCCCGGGCTGCGGGGAAGGGGAACGAGGCCGTTTGGACGGTGACCGCGTGCCGATCTTTCATGCCGGCGAAACCGGCCTCGCGGCCCTCCACTTTCAGGGCCTGGGCGATCTGGTGCACCGCGGTCAGGGTGGTGAGGCTCGTCTTGCGGAAGGTGACGAAAAGGTGCTCGCCGCTCCCTGATGGCTCGTAAGCGGGTATCTCCTCGACAACGAAATCGTTGGGATCGCTGCGAATTGTGGCGTCCGGCAGACTTTCGGCTGGGCTGGCGTTGGACATCTGGGGGCTAGGGTCCTGTAGAGTTGTTGTGGCGAGGGGTTGCGAATCCTACATAAAAAATGGCGTTTGGCGGAGTTGGAGGAACCGGTGTACCGATATGGAGGTCGAGGGCAGGTGGCGCGTCCAGCGTTCTGGGCGCTCCTGGTCGGCGCGGCGCTGGCCCTGACGCTGGCCCTGCCGCCGGTGAGCACAGCCCAGGCTAAGCCCAAGGCGGGCAAGACCAAAAAGTCTGGCTCGAAGAAGAAGCGGCGTCGCTGGTGCCCCAAGAACATGGTGAACGTCAGGGGCCGCTACTGCATCGACCGCTACGAAGCCTACGTCGTCGAGATGCTGCCGCGAGGCAAGGTCCGTCGCCACTCGCCCTTCAAGCCGGTGGGCTCCAAGAAGGTGAAAGCGGCCAACCGAAAAGGCCGGATGCCCCAGGCCTACATCAGCCGTGATCAGGCCCAGCAGGCCTGCCAGAACGCGAAGAAGCGGCTCTGCACCGGCACCGAGTGGGTCACCGCCTGCAAGGGAAAGAAGCCGACGGTGTGGCCCTACGGAAAGACCTGGAAGCCCGGGCGGTGCAACGACTCGGGGGTGAGCTCGTTCAACAAGCTGTTCGGTCCTGAGGGTGAAGAGGCCCCGAAGAGCGCCTATACCTTCGAGCACCTGAACGATCCCCGGCTCAACCGACCCAAAGGCACCTGTGCTCCCTCAGGCCGGCACCGCCGATGCCGCAACTCGTTCAAGGTCTACGACATGGTCGGCAACCTCCATGAATGGACTTCGGCCTCTGGTGGGACCTTCCGGGGCGGATACTTCCTCGACGTCAAGCAGAACGGCACGGGGTGTGAGTACAAGACCACCGCGCACAATCGGAAGTACCACGACTACTCGACCGGCTTCCGCTGCTGCAAGACGCTGTAACCGGTCCTCTGGTGCCCCTACAACTCGTGATGCATGAGGTTGTGGGGGCTGCGGAAGTACTGGTGGGGCGAGTAAGACAGCAGGTTGGACACCCGGCTGGTGTAGATGCAGGCGTATTCGGCGACCTGATGGCCGAACAGCGATAGCTCGTTGCCCTGTTTGAGGAGCGAGCCCCAGTACGGGTGAAATCGCGCGTTGACCCTGGTGCGCAGAGCTTTTGCCTCACGATTGAGCACTCGTAGTTGCTTGCGGACGGTGGCGTGCAGCTCCTTGGCCCGAGCCACTTCCTCCGCTGCTGCGCGGTCGTCTCGGTGGTCTGCTCCGCCGTTGTTGCGACTCAGCAATTTGAGGCGATGCTGGTGGTAACGCAGCTGATCCTCGAGCTCATAGCGTTGCTGGTAGACCTCGCTGGTTCGCCCATAGTCCTCTGAGCACTCGCCGAGTGCCTCGACCTCCGCCGCGAGCTCGGGGATCACCATGGCGGTGCGCCAAGCTGAGTCCTTCTTGGACCGCACCATGTCGCCATAGATGTGGTCGCCCACGTAGAGCACTCGATTGCCAGTGACTCCCAGCGCCCGTTGGAGACTCCTCAGGTTGCCGCCTGAGTAGACCTTGCCTCGCTCGAGCGGCAGCTCTGCTGGGGACAGCTGACCGCCGGAGAGCATCATCAACGGTTCCCGTTGTTCGAAGAACCGAGGCTTGTGAGCCGCTACGATGAGGGCGTCGAAGTAGTGTTGAAAGCTCGGGTAGTCGGGCAGCGCGCCGTCCAGCAAGTAGCGGAGCACCGATTCGGCGTAATCCCAGTGCGAGTTGGTGAGCAGAAAGAGCCGCTTGCCGGCGGAGCGCAGCTTGTGGAGCGTGGCCGCCAAGCGGGGATCCCGCTCGATGTAGCGCGCTGGTGCCGCCATCACTGGGCCCAGGATGGCGCCGTCGCGGTGTGCCAAGTCGATGCATTCTCGGATGTCGTCGAACAGTCGCCGGTAGTTCACCTTCTGACCCCGGCTGTCGAAGCCCGTGACGATGCTGACGAACATGCAGGCTTCGCTGAGAGCGTAGAGCGTGTCGATCCAGTGGTAGCGCGAGCTCTTGTGCCGCAGCTTCTTGGCGTAATAGAGGCCCCGCAGCTCGCTGCGGCTCAGCTCCTGCAAGCCGTGATAGCCGCGACGCACGACCTTGAAGCGGTTGAGCTTGAGCACGTTGCCGAGGTTCTTGTCGACCAGCAGGCCCCGGATCGGGAAGTCGATCGGGTAGTCCAGCTCAGTGATGAAGTCGGGGTAGCCGCGGGCGAGCAGCTTGTTCACCGTCGCCTCGATGCTGAGCTCGTCCATCTGACGTTGGTGATAGATGGCCAGCGTGTAATCCAGATCGAAACCGATCCAGGCGCAGCGGCTCATCTTCAGGTCTCGGCTGACGTAGACACGGCTGGCTGGAGCAATCGGACCGCGAACGCTCTCGGGACCTTCGTCAATGGGAAGCTGCAACTGCACTGGCTCGAACAGTACCGCAGCGCGAGCGAGATGCGCAGGTTTCAGCGAGCATCGATGCTTTGCTGGGGGCGGGGATCGGCTGCCTGTGGCGAGGTATGGCCCGACCGGTGGATGGGGTATAGGCAGCGCCGCGTGGGAGCTGCGAACAATGGAGAGGCGGAGAACGCGACCGCACCGGCGGTGGTCGAGGCGACTGACCTCAGCAAGCGCTACGGACGGGGCAAAGGCGTCAAGGCCGCGCTCGATGGCGTGTCGCTGACCGTGGCCCAAGGAGAGTTCTTGGCGGTCCTCGGTCCGAGCGGTTGCGGCAAGAGCACCTTGCTCGGTGTCTTGGGTTGTCTCGATCAGTCCTTCGAGGGACAGCTCGCGCTCTTCGGTCGTAACACCCGCCAGATGAGTGACGCCGATCAGGCTCGGCTGCGGGGCACTCGCATTGGCTTCGTCTTTCAGGCCTTCCACCTGCTTGGCCATTTGACGGCACTCGCCAACATCTTGGCGCCCACCTTATTCATCAGCAACCGCAGCGGCGGGGCGCAGCATCGGTGGGCCGAGCGGGCCGAGCACCTGCTCAGCGAGCTCGGTCTGGCTGGGCGGGGAGGCGACCTGCCTGAGCAGATGTCTGGTGGTGAGCGACAGCGGCTGGCGATTGCCCGGGCTCTCCTGATGGAGCCTGAGCTGCTGCTCTGCGATGAGCCGACCGGCAACTTGGACGCCGTAACGGGGCAGCAGATCGTCGACATCTTCAGAAGGCTGCACCAGGACCGGGAGCTGACCATCATTGCCGTCACCCACGAGCAGCCCCTTGCCGCGGCAGCCGATCGCATCGTCGAGCTGAGGGCGGGCAAGAGCGTTACTGGCGCGGACCGGTCATCGCACGTGGGAGTGGTATGACGCTCCGCGCTCTCTGGCAGCTCATTGCTAGCGATCTCGTGCGCACCCGAGGCGCGCTGGTGACCAGCGGGTTCGGGATCGCCGCGGGCACCGCAGCGCTGGTGTTCTTTTTGGCCTTGGGGCTGGGAGTCCGGAGCGTGCTGCTCGGCGAAGTGTTCCCCATCGACCAGGTCGAGCTCGAGCCACCCAAGGGGACCGATCCCGGGCTGATCGTCGGCTTCATGTTCGGCGGCGATGTGCCAGGCATCAGTGAGGAGGACGTGACCGAGTTGCGCGCCTCCCCTGACGTGGCGAGCGCCTACCCGAAGCTCCGCTTCGCCTTTCCGCTCAGCGCCAAGGGCGGGAAAGAGGTATTCGGTCGCGAGGTGGGGGCCAGCGAGGTGATCGCCGACGGTATCAATCCCGAGCTGGTCAAAGATGATGTGCTGAGCGACATGCCTTTCGTCGACCCGATGGCGAGTCCGGGCAAGGCGTGCTTCAAGACCACCGAGTGCGAGGCGCCTCAGTATTGCGAGGGACCGGCGGGCGCTGATGGAGTCTGCATCGATCCGGTGCCGGTCTTGGTCAGCCGCTACATGATCGAGATCTTCGACAAGTCCATCGCCCCGGCCCACGGCTTGCCGCCGGTCGGAAAGAGCCTCTTCGAGCGAGGGCGGGGGGTGGTGTTCAAGCTGTGGCTGGGCGAGTCGATGCTCGGCAAATCGAAGAAGGGTGGGCCGCGCCACGTCCACGCTCGGGTGGTCGGGATCTCGTCTCGAGCCATCGATCTCGGGCTCACCGTGCCCCTCGGTATGGTCAAGCGCTGGAACACCGAATACGCCGGCCCCAAGACCGCTGAGAAATACTCGAGCGTCGTGGTCAAAGTGAAGTCCAACGATCAGGTGTCGCGGGTGATTGCGCTGGGCGCCAGCATGGATCTGATGCCCAAGGACACCCGGGCGCGGGACGTGAGCGTTTTGCTCACCGGCGTGATGGCTCTGTTGGCGCTGGTGGCTGGCATCATCCTGCTCGTGTCAGCCTCCAACATTGCCTACACCTTCCGCGTATTGGTCAACGATCGGCGTCGGGAGATTGCCCTCTACCGCGCCATCGGCGCGTCAGCCTTCGACATGGTCAAGTGGCTGCTGGCGCTGGCCTTGACCATCGGCGTTTGCGGTGGCGCCATCGGCGCCGTGCTGGCCTGGCTGTTGTCTCTGGGAGCCGATCACTTGGCGGCTACGCGGCTGCCCGAGTTCCCCTTCAAGCCAGCCACGTTCTTCGAATTCTCGCCGGCCCTCATTGCCGGTGCGCTGGCTTTTGCGGCCCTCTTCGCCCTTCTTGGCGCCTATGGCCCGGCCCGCCGGGCAGGCAAGGTCGATCCGGCGGCAGCGCTGGCGACGCTGTAGCGAGGGGGGCGAGGGCCAGGTCGAGGGGGCGGTCCGGGCGGTTTCCTAGCGACCCGGCTGCTAGTGCGTCTATCATCATGGTTGTGTGTGACCGTCGCTTGCTAGCCGGCCTCGCCCTGTGTGCCGCTGCCTGCAGTCAGGCTCTCGCTCTCGATGGCGACTTCTTCGTTTATGGGGGCGGCGGCGAAGGCGGGACGGCCGGCGGCGGCGCCACGTCGACCGGTGGCGCGTCGACAGGCGGTGGGATCCCCGTGGGAGGGGGCGGTCATTCAAACATCGGCGGAGGGGGCGGCGCCGGCGGCACGTCCGGTGGCGGAGGGACAGGGGGCAGTTGTGGGGTCGATCCGGTCGCTCCGGGCGGCACCTGCCCGAGCGTGTGTACCGGCGGCTGCGCGGATGGTACCTGCACCATCGAGTGCGGCGGCACGGTCTGCGTAGGGAGCACGCTTCAATGCCCTGTTGGCTTCGATTGTCACGTGCAATGCGACAACAGTTGTGGCGGAGCCACCATCGTCTGTCCCGACACCTTCAGCTGCTCCGTCACCTGCATGGGTTACTGCTCCAACGCCGTGGTGCAGTGCTCGACGAACGGGACCTGCATGCTCGAGTGTCCCTTCGACAACGGCGCCTGCCTCGACGCCACCATGAACTGCGGTTCCGATGCCTGTACGGCGACGTGTCCGAACGGCGGAGATCCCCCAACGGTCACTTGCGGCAGCTCCTGTGACTGTCAGGGTTGCTGATCCCTTGGCCGGGGATGGCCCGCTCCAAACAAGACCGCTCTGTCCTAGGCCGAGCCGGGGGGCTTTCCCGACCCTGTAACCGGCCGGCGCCGGAACTCGCCTTTGGGTCGGCGAAGCGATATAGGGGGGCGCCTGGGCGGGGCGGCCCTGAGGGGTCGAAGCATGAAGCTCAGCAACATCGATCCATCTCAGCCCGGTGCGTGGGGCCTCCTGATCCGCCACGCCGAGCGACACTCGATCGCCGGTCACGGGTTCGGCCTCGACGTAGAGCTCACTGACGCCGGCCGCGCCGCGGCGCGTGTGTTGGGTGCCGACCTCAGCGCCATGCCCTGGAACCCAGTGCGGGTGAGCCCGCTGTTGCGTTGCCGCCAAACTGCGGTGGAGCTGTGGGTAGGCTGCGGCCGCTCAACGGCGGAAGCGGAAGGATCGGTGATCAGCGACCCGCTGCTCGCCGCCGCCTATGTCGATGACCCGGAGGCCGTGCAGCGATCCTTCGCCGCGACCCGGCCGGAGGATGTCATCCTCGCCCACCTGCGGGGCGAGACGATTGATGGCCTGCGCTCGATCGCCGAGGGTAGTGAGCTGCTCCTCGCCGGACTCTTGCCCCACCTCGAGCCATCGACGCTGACCATCTTCGTCACCCACGATGCCCTGGTCCTGCCGCTCCAATGCCATTACGGCTCACGCAAACCATCAGCGGAGGACTGGGTCGGCTACCTGGAAGGGTCGGTCCTCTACGCCGAGGGCGAAACGGTGACCATCGATGACGTCTCTGTGCCTCTCCCAGCCTTTCCCGAAGGAAGATGACCCGAAGGAACATGAAGAGCGCAGCCCATTCCCAACTGCGGCCTCAGGGTGGCCCGCTCTTGAAGAACCTGGTGGCGACTGCCCTCACTCGCCTCGGCCAGCGACGGGCCGACGTCGAGCGTGATCTGCAGAGGATCAACCGCCGGGTGCCCCCATCGCCGGGCGACGGTGAGCACTACAACGACTCTTTCGTGTTCCAGGGCTCCTCCCCAGACCACGAGATGTTCATGTCCCGCCTGGCCTTTCGAGGCGATGGTGACAGCGCCGAGGTCTGGGTCTTCCTCGACCTGGGGGGACGCAAGCTCGTCAACCTGAACCCGATCGTCCACGGTGTGTCTCGAACGGACACACAGATTTCTGCCGGTGGTTTGACCTACACCTACGACCCGCAGGCTGACACTTGGCGCATCACTTACGACGGTCCCCTCGATGGCGCCGAGCGTGGTCAGATCGAGATGGAGTACCACCCTCGCTCGGCGATCTACCTGTCGAGCCGCGACATGGACCCAGGGGCTACCGGTAAGGCCATGGCCGAGATGCCCTGGAGTCGCGCCTATTTTCAAAAGCTGGGCAGCGAGCGGCAGGTGCGCATGGAGCAGGGTGGAGCCCTGCGCGGTGAGGTTCGGCTCGATGGCGAGCGCAGCGCGCTCGACCTGCGCGCCTTTCGGGATCACTCCTGGGGCAAGCGGGACTGGAGCTTCCTGAACCGTTACATCTGGAACATCATCGCGCTGCAGCGGCCGCTACACATCGACGGCGAGGCCTACGACTACTTTTGCTTCACCATCGCCGACTACGGCACGAGCTTCCGCCACCTGGTGGCCGGCTGGATCGCTGGCCCGCACCACGTCCGACCGATCGTGGCAGCCAGTGATATGGGTGCCATCGCGGCGGGCGGCGAAATTCCCGCACGCTACCCGATCCACTTCCAACCCAAGAACGGCCCGCTGCTCAGCGGCGTGGTCTCCCGTCTCGGCACCGCCCAACCCTGGCTGATGCAGAACGGTCGCTTCGAGGTCAACGAAGCCTATTGCCAGGTCACCCTGGAGGGGATCGAAGGCCAGGGGATGTCGGAGCTCGGCTTCTCGAGCCGCTGCGGCATCCCGCGACCATGGTTCACTTGAACCCCGAGGTTTGTGCATGCCCGCACCGGTAATCCCACTCGCCAGCGCCAACCACCCGCGGTTCGGGGGCAAGGTCTCCGGCCTCGCCCGGTTGCTCGAAGCCGGCCTCACCGTGCCGGACGGCCTGGTGGTGACCGACCCAGCCGCGGCACAGGCCCCAGCGATCTTTGCGGCCCTCGCCGCGCCGGC
>JAUVCD010000364.1 GCA_030590865.1 Myxococcales bacterium
AGCGCAGCTGAAGCGGCTGCCTTCGTCGGCAAGCTGAACATCGTGCGCCTGAGCTCCCAGTTGATCGAGCGTGCCCTCGGCAACTTGGCCGAAATCGCCCTTGGCTTCGGCACCACCGCAGCACTGACGCTTCACAGCACCGTGGCTCTTCACAGCAACGGCTTAGCGCCCCCCCTGGCAGCGACCACCTCGAGGTCCACCCATGCCCGTGCCGAGCTAGCCCGGCTGCGCTATCCCCTCGGCACCGGAGCTGGCCCCTACGACACAGTGTGGCTCGACGTGACAGGCTGCGCTCGGCTGGTGGGTGGAGAAGACATCTTGTGCGCCGATTTGCACGAGCACGCCCAGCGACTGGGTCACCGCGCTCGCATCGCCATCGCCAATGGACCGCGCATCGCCCAGGCCATGGCCCGCTGGAAGCGAGCACAGCAACCTGATGACCTCATCGTGCCCCAAGGCGAGGCCGCCCAATGTATGGCCGACTTACCCATCGCCGCACTGCCGATCGATCCCCGGACGATGAGCTGGCTGGGAAAGCTCGGCATTCTCCGGGTCGACGATCTCGCGCAGCTCGACAAGGCACGCCTGGCCCATCGGCTCGGGCCGCGCGCCCAGGATTTGCTCGCCCTCATCACTGGCCAGGACAACCGACCGCTCCATGCCTACCAACCGCCACGACAGATTGTCGAGAGCGCCAGCTTCGACGACGAGCTCTGCGGGGCAGAGCCGCTTTTGTTCGTGCTCAACGGGCTGAGCTCACGAGCCGTCACGCGCCTCCGCACCAGAGGCGAAGCCTGTACCCTCGTGTCGCTCACCTTGACCTTCGATCGTGCCTTCATCGCCCTCGAAAACCGCTGTCGAGCTGAGACGAACAAGCTGCCAGAGACGCAACGGATCGAGCTCGAGATGCCTGTCGCGATCGCACGCCAAGATGAGCTGATGGTCGCTGTGCGCGCCAGACTCGAACGACAGCAGCTCCCTAGTCCTGTCACCGCCGTGGCGCTAACCCTCGACGGGCTGACCTCCCAAACCCACAGCCAGCTGGCCATCTCTCGGATGGGAGGCACCAACCAAAACGCCCTGCCGACCCTGCTCGCCGAGCTCAGCGCTGGGCTCGGGAGGACCCGTGTCGGAGTATTGAGTCTGGCCGACAGCCATCGCCCCGAAGCGCGTTCCAAGCTCGTCCCGGCTGACCCACATGGCTCGCGACCGGCAACGCCAACAACGTCCCAAGTGGACGACCTAACCGACTCGCTCGCCCACATCATGATGCCCGAGCCGACTCGCATCCTGCCGCAACCGATCGAAGTCGGCCCGCTCGAGATCGGTGCCCTCATTGGCGCCAAGGCCCACGCCCCTTCGAGCAGCGCTCATCAGCAGCGCTGCACCCTCTATCTGGTCGACCGCCTAGAGCTGTCCTCGCGTATCGATCGCGTCCAGTGGTGGTCGGCATCCCCAGTCTGCCGCGACTACGCTCGCGCCTGGTTGCGCACCGGCGCACGACACGACTCCAGCCCGCGCCACTCCTCAAAGAGGGGTCACCCTGAGAGGGCCTACCCCGAGCTTGCCGAAGCCTGGGTTTATGTCGAGCGTGGTAGCGGCCGCGGATTCCTCCACGGCTGGTACGAATAGGCGACCTGCCCCAAACCGACGCTCACGCCTCGGGTTGCTCGGCGCCCACGGCCTTCAAGATCGCCCGGATGCGATGATCTTTGAGCCCCGCCGCGCGCCCCATAGTGCGCAGGATCTTGCGCTCCTTGTTGTCGATGCCTGAAGTAGCCTGAGCCACGAAGGCCCCGACGAGCAACCCGGCATCGGCCTGACTGGCGCTCTCGAGCTTGGCTCCCAGAGCTTCGGCCTTCTGCAGGTCGTCTCCTTCCACGGCCTCGAGATCGGCAACGATAGCCTCCACCTCGAGCTCGATCACCACACCTTGAGACAGAATATCGACCGCCTCGACCAAGGCCTTGCGCTCCGCCTCGTCCACGTCTCCATCAGCACGAGCAGCCAAGAAGCCGACCTCGACCGCCACCTTAAAGGTCTCGTCCTGCTTGCGAAACTCCTCCAGCTCGCCGCGGATCTTGGCAGCATAATCAGCAAGCTTTTCCTTCGTAGGCTTCTTCTTCTTGGTCGCCATGGTCTTCCCTTCAGTGCAGGTCGTAGCGGAGCTGAGATTGGACGTCACGGCTGTCGTTCACCGGCACCGCAGCCTCTACAGAGCCGTGTATGATCGATCCGCTCCCTCCCACCGTCTCAACCAGGCGGCACGCTCGGCTCAGCAACCACGCCCAAGCCCATGCAAATCGATCCCAACGACCACAACCCCCAGCTGATCTATCAATTGATGACCAGCGTCATCGTGCCCCGACCCATCGCCTGGGTGTCGACGCTGTCCCGAGACGGCGTGTTGAACCTCGCCCCTTTCAGCTTCTTCAACGGCATCACCTCGAAACCGCCGCTGCTGAGCATCGCCGTGAGCCGTCGCCGCGGCATCCGAAAGGACACGGCTCACAACGCCTCGAGCACCGGACAGTTCGTGGTCAACGTGGTGACCGAGCCCCACCTCGACAAGATGGTGGAAACCTCGGCCGACCATCCGCCTGACGTGGACGAGTTTGCCTCAGTCGGTCTGACACCGATCGACAGCGTCGTGGTGAAACCACCGCGAGTGGCCGAGGCACCGGTTCAGCTCGAATGCCTCACGCAACAGATTGTCGAGATTTCGCCGGGGATCGTCGACCTCGTCATCGGGGAGGTCGTCATGTTCCACCTCTCCGACGAGCTACCGGTCGACGACGATCTGCGAGTCTCGGCTGCTGCACTTCGACCGATCGGACGGCTGGGCGCCGACGAGTATACGACGCTGGGCGACATCAAACGGGTCGTCCGACCCACTCCGGGTTGACAGAATCAAAGTCCGTTCGAGCACTTGCGCTCAACCCGCGAGTCGTCCGGGTCGGGTCGTGCTACTTGCACGCCTGAGTGGCTCGGCCACAGGCGGCCTGGCGATAGCACCGCTCGGGCGGATCGGGACAGCGCGCCGCGCAAACCCGGTCGTAGAGGGCCTGGGTCGTCTCCTTCGAGCCGAGGCCGGTGCCCCAGGCCATGGCGGTGTTGTGGGCCACGTAGAAGCAGGCCCAGGTGGCCACCGCCGGATCACAGCGCTTTTTCAGTCGCGCGAAGGCGGCCTGGCGATTGGCCGCGAGGTCCGAGTCGCGCTGGCTGGTTGGGTGGTCGCACCCTTGTGGCAGGCCGAGGCGACAGGCGCGCTGGGCATAGTGGCTGCGGCACGCCTTGGCCGCGTCACCATCCAACTGCCGGTGAGGCCGAGCGAACAGGCGAGCCAGTCGGTAGCAGCTGGCCCCGTTGCCGGTGGTGCACTCACTCGAACAGTCGGCCTGCTCCACGGCAGGCGGTGCGTGATAGAGCGCGGAACTCTGCAGGCCGAAGGACCGGATTTGGCACATTAGATCGCCGGGCGAACAGCTGATGTGACCCGCCGGCGGCTGAAAGGTCGCATCGCAGCGCTGGCCCAGAACCTGCGTCGCCGTGATGCCCAGCGCTGAGAGGCAGCCCGCGAGCGTCAGCGCGTTGGCGTCGAGGCAAGCGGTGGTGTCCCTCGCCCCGCCGCAGGACGCGGGCGCTGGTGACCGCTGCGCCGGTTGTTGAGTCGCCGGCTCCGCAGGCCTCCCGGCGATAGTACCGCAAGAGCTCACCGACCCGCTCACGGCAGACGATCGACCCAGTCGGTAGTCTTCGTCAGGCTGGCACGCACGCCGTGTCGGAAGCGCAAACGCATGACCCCTACCGGGTGACGGCCACCATTTCGACACCGTGGGACTATGATGTCGTGGGCTGAAACATGGCCACCATTACTAACGGATCACGGATTTCTGGGCAGCGCCCCGGCGCGGTCGTCCGACTGTTGGTGATCGGCGTGCTCGCGGTCATCCTGCTCTGCATCGGCTGTGAGCATCGACCTGCCGATCCCGTCGGCGAGCTCGAGGCGACGGGGCAGGTGAGTATCGCGGAGACGACAATCTTCGATCAGCGTCCCCGGCAGCTCGTCTTCGTCACGCCGCCCATGTGGGTCCTAGTGGTGGTTGGCGCGTTCTTTGGCTTGGTGTTCGTTGGTGGAGCCGTCGCAGGGTTCAAGTCCGACAAGACGGGCACGGGCGTGTGTTGCGCCGTGCTTGGGGTGGTGGTCTTGCTGGCCGCGTGGAACGCCACGAAGACCCACACGGTAAAGCTCGACTTCGCTGAGCGAGCTCTCGTCACGACGACCCAGCGGTGGCTTGGGGGGCAAGAGCGGAGCGCTGTGCCCTTCGACCGAATCCGTGGCATTCGGGTGGCCACGAGTGAAACGACGACGCGGGAGGATGACGATCTAGTCGAGATCCAGATCTGTGAGCTGACCGCCGAGACCGCGACCGGACCGGTGGTGCTCATCGAAACGCCGACCCAATACAGCTGCGGCGACCAGATGCTGCGGGGCTTGGAGGCGCTCGCCGGCTACGCCGACGGCCAGCTTCGGCAGGCGGCACCGACCTCGTCTGCGGCGGCGCCTGCGGCTACGCCGCCGCTTGCCCCTTCCACGAGGTAAGTCTGGTGAGCACTCGCGCGCAGCCTCGTCGGGCCGATTGAGACCATCGAGAATCTCGCAGCGTACGACGTGTTCAGGAGGGAGAGGGCGGCAGCGGGTGCGGCTGCGGCCGGCCTGCCGTCTGGGGTAGGATGGTCCCAGTGGTGCCGTGTTGTGCCCCGTACCGAGGACACGGCCGGAAAGGAAAGCCGACCCATGAGTCTGACCATCCGCGGCCTTCTCGTCATTACCTTGTTGCTCGGCGCGCTAGCCTTTGCCCTGGCGCCGACGGCTTGCTCCGAGTCGGAGGAGCAGTCCAGCAGCACCTCTGGAAGCGGAGGCGAAGGGGGGCTTGGGGGCGGCGACGTGGGAGGAGCTAGCAACGGCGGCGGCGGTGGGGGCGGCGGCACGCCCCTGCCGGAGAGTGGGGCAGTGTTCTTCGCTGACCAGGACCTGGTGATTCCCGAGGTGGCCGCCGCTGGCGACACGGTGGGCTACGCCAAGACCTCACCGACGGTCATCCTGCCCGACCCAACCTTCGAAATCATCGCCGGCGACGACGCCGCTCAATTCGTCATGGAGGCCGGCACGGGCCTGATCACCGTGGCAGACGGGGCCACCTTCGATGCCGCGACGGAAGCCACCGTCCCCTTGACCGTGCGCGTGGGGGAGCCGGCGCTGGGGAGCAATACGGCGGTGGTCACGGTGCACGTGCTGGCGGCAACCACTACGGTGTTCATCGACCCGGACAACAGCGCCGACACCGCCCAGGACGGCAGCATCGACCACCCCTACGATTCCTTCACGGACGTCTCGATCACCTCGGGCTACGCCTATCTACTGAAGCGCGAGACCCAGACCTACTTCGACGGCGCTTTGGACATTGGGGTTAACGACATCCTCATCGGCGCCTACGGAAGTGGCGGCCGCCCCTATTTCGAGTCCAGCTCGTCCAGCCACGCAATCTACAACTGGACCGGGCCACAGAACGTCACCGTGCGGGATCTCGAGATCCGCAGCACCGGCGACAGCTGTGTGCGTTTCGGCGGGGCCACAGGCGCCAACGAGACGATCGACAACGTCCTCTGCCATGGGCCAGGCTGGGGGGTCCGCGCCTTTTCCGTCGCCGGGCTGACCATCGTCTACAGCGAGATCTACGACATCCGAGATGACGGCATCTTCACCGCCGAGAACACCAAAGTGGAGATCGCCTTCAACGACATCCACGACGTGAACCAGAACTGGGTCGAGCCCTACACGCCGCAGACCCAAGCGGGTGGAGATGCCATCCAGTTCGTCGACAACAATCAGTGGCACGTGCACCACAACCGCCTCGACCGCACCAACTCGGGCAACAAGTTCTGCTTCATCGCGACCAACCCCTCCTATCCGAACCTCACAGTCGACGAGGGCGTTTTCGAGCACAACCTGCTGCTGGGTCCCAAGACCACCGGCGATGGCGGGGCAAGCATCTACTTCGGCAGCGACGCGGCCAATCTCATCGTGCGCTACAACACCATCCTAGCTCCCTCACCAGGCGCCATCTGGAGCCACTCGGAGAACCTGGTGTTCCACGGAAACGTCGTGTCCGGCATCGCGGCGCTGACCTGTCTGGCCAGCAGCCCCTGCACGGTCGACCACAACGTCTTCCACGCCATCGACCACGATCGGATCCTCTTCTCCGACTGCGGGCTGGTGGCGCGCAACAACATCTTCGATACCGACCAAGACACGGTGGCCATCTCGAACACCGGGTCGCTGGTGGAGAGCAACAACCTCTACGTGCAGGGACCCACCGGCGGCGACGACGGCATCGAAGGCGACCCACTTTTCGTGGACCCCGCCAGCGGCGATTTCCGCCTACAGGCAGCCTCTCCGGCCATCGATAGCGGACTCGATGCCGGCTACACCGTCGACATGGATGGCCATCCCATCCCAACGGGCGCTGCGCCTGACATCGGCGCCTACGAATACGTCGAGTAGCGCTCGCTCACCGGGGCCTGATGAGGCCGAACCGCGCGTTGACCTCGATCCAGGGGAAGACGTGCCGGTCCTTCGGAAAGTCGTAAATGGCCCGCTGGCGGTCACGCTCGGTCGTCACCTGTTCGGTCGCGTAGAGCAGGGGCGACCAGTGGTGACAGGTCTGGGCGTAGGAGCCGGTGTCGCAGCGGCGTAACACCTCTGCGCCCGAGCTGATCACGCGGTCCGGATAGCCGACCGCCGAGACCACCGTCACCTGCGTGTCGTGCAGGGCCCCCTGAACCTGCCGGGTGATCACATTGCTGAGGAATTCGAGCGCTTCAGGGGTGATCGCCTCGGTGACGACGCCCCGTATCGTCGAGGTGGGGACGTGAGCAAGGAACTGGCCATCCCGGGCGAGCTCGACGACACCTTCGTGGGAAAGGGAGTCGACGCTTCCCATAATTTGCGTCACCGTCGGATGGTCCAACACAGCATTGATGATCTTCTGGAACGCACCGATGACGGCGCCCGAGTAGAACGCCTGGTAGAACTTCAGGAACGTCTCTCCTTCGACCATCGCGCGGAGGAACTTCTCGTTTCCACACGAGCCGTGGGCCGAACCATTGAGGGCGCTACTCAAGAGGTGGCGACACCGCAGGCCGTCGAGCAATGCCTGCTGTTCTGGCGTTCCGCCCCGCATCATCGATTCGGCCATCAGAACGTTCGCGCAGCCCTGGCTGTAGCCGATGAGTCCGTAGGGTCCCTCGACTTGTCGAACCGCTTCGATGACCTTCTGGGCGTTGTGGACCAACGTCTGGGCGTTGGCCGTATCGGCCCGGATCAGCCGCACGCCCCGTGATTGTTCCAACCGTCCAAAGGCATCCTCGAGCTCACGACCCTGGCGACCTTCGGTCACCACGCCCATGGCACTGACGACCGTGAAGTCGTAATGCCCCGGGGGCGGCTCGATCAACAGGCGAATGAGGGGATCGGCGAGCAGCTTCGCTCGGTCCTCTGAGAAATGGTAGAGCGCCTTCACCACGGTCTCGAGCAGCTCTTGCTCGGTGCCGACCACCTGTTCGCCGCTGCGGACCGCGAGCCAGTAGGGAACACGGTCGATGCCCTGCTGGACGTTCCGAACGACTGAGCGCACCACGAGCGCCTCGTAGCTCCGAAACCAGAACGACTTGAACCAGTCCTGCTGAAAGGCCACGGGCTTGGATGCGTGCAGTTGCCGGCAAGCTTCGAAGGCCGCCTCGTAGGCCTCCACCGCCTCGTCGACCGGCCCCCGGGCCTCGCCGTCGAAGGTGCATTGGCAGCCGATCTCGTCGGCTCGGGCGATCGCCTCGCGGGCAGAACGCTCGACCTTGGCTTGACGGCGTCGCTTCTTCGGTAGAGCGGGAGCCTGGTGCCGGACCACCTGCAGATGGTGGCGGATCGCCAGGTAGGGCGCCGCCTCGCTCAGGATGAACTCGGCGGTCCGCATGACGGCCTGGTAGTAGCTCTCCTTGGCCCAACGCCCTCCCGCCATGTAGTCGGCCCGTCGTGGTAGCTCGATTCCGAGCAGGTTCGAGAGCACGACAGGCATGACCAAGGGCTCTCGCAGCTGTCCCTGGTCCTGGTTCAAGAGCCCCATCAGGGCGCTGGTGAGCGCCCGTGGACTCCCCAGCCCCATCTCGTAGAGCACGCCGACGAAGAAGAGGGGCGGCTGCTCGAGGGCGTGCTGGATGAGCATCCGCTGATTGACCTGAGCCGTTCTGCTATGGCGCACGCTTGCCAATCCGGCCTGCAACAGAACCGCGACGTCCTGCGGACCGAGGATCGATGTCGTGGGATAGGCGCTGCGCTGACAAGAGCGGCCGCCCCGGGACGCTCGATCGGCCTCGATGACATCGGCGAGGAAGAACCCAATCGCGGTCGCCTGAGGCGCATAGCCCGCGCCACCGTAGCCGCGGCTGATCATGTCGATCCGCGCTTTGAGCTTGGCCGCGTAGCAGAGGCGAGCATGGGCGACTTCCGGCCACCCGAGGGGGCCACAGGAGATCACGAAGTCGAGCTGCTCTCGGCTGAGATAGGCCGCCAGCTCACCGATCCTCTTGGCCACCTCAGGGTCGACAGAGGCTTGTTCCTGAGCGAGCGCGTAGATTTCGGCAGCGGTCGGCAAGCCGGCGCGATGGGACTCAAAACGCGGATCGTCGACCGGGGCAGTCACGCGCTTGCGGACGGGGGGAGGCAAGGGCCGACCGGGGCTGAGCACGTTGTCGAGCCATCGGAGCACTCGATCGAGCTCGAAGCGGTAACGATGGTCGCCCCAGATCTCGTTGACGATCTTCTCCACGTCGTGACGGTCGAGGCCATCTCCCTCGGTGACCTGTTGGATGATAGCTGTCAGGCGCGTCTCCAAGCGACCGTCCCCGGCCAGGATTCGCGACAATGCTCTCGCCATGCGGGCACGGGGGATCACGTCGGCTGGCGCGGAAATATTCTCTGCCTGCAACACCCCTCGCGCCCGCTCGAGAGCGTCACGTCCGCGCTGGGCCAACTCTCCCAGCTCCGGCGACAGCAGAGCCAGGGCACGCAGCACCTTCTCGCTCGGTTCCTCTGAGGCGAGGATGTCGAGCCATTTGGACGGCTCGTCCATCGGATTGACCAGCGCATTGAGGAATGCGCCGTCATAGAGTCCCTCGCCGCCGCCGAAAGATAAGCGACCGGCGGGGCTTACCGCAGCTATCGCTCGCCCTTCTCTCAGCTCGTCCACGAAGATCTCCAGCGAGTCGTCCCCGACCTGCAAGACCGGGGACCTTCCCTGGGTGTTCCATGCGAGGGCAACCTCCGCCTCACCGAGGCCCGTGGTCGCAATGGACGCCCTGGTGAGCTCTGTGTCGACCTGACTGCCCGCGGGGATCTCGAGCGCGACCTCGCCCG
>JAUVCD010000877.1 GCA_030590865.1 Myxococcales bacterium
CGGCCCAGTGCTGCTGCCACTTCGTCTCGAACTCGTTGGCTCGGGTCGCATCGTAGCGATAGGGCTTCTTTTCGTCCGCCATGGTGGGCGCAATGTAGCCGAAAATGGGGGGAAGTTCGGCGTTGCATCTCGCTCTTATTCGCCGATGGTCATCGTCTCCCACATCGGAAGTGGCTCAGGCTCGTCGTCGAACGCACATCGAGCACCGTGCGGATAGAAACGCGCTCCCACGCCATCCTCAATACTCGCATGCTCAATCACACGCCCCCAGACATACTCGTAGCCGGGTCGTAGAATCCGGGTATCTGGGATATCCGGAACGGACGGACCGGTTGGATCGGTGAGCATCTCGGTCTCGTAGTACCCCATCCAGTCGAAGACCCACTCCCATGCATTGCCCATCAAGCCGTAGTGGCCGTAGGTACCGCGGCCTTCGGGGAACGTGTCGATGGGCACGATGAAGTCGTCACCCTCGGCGTGTGGAGCAGGGTGAGCAGGAATCGGCCCTTCGGTCCACAGAGCGTGGATTTCCGCGCGTTCGGTGCGGTCGATGAAGAGGGGGTCCTCGGGCGCAGCGGCCCAGGGCCAGCGGCGCCCCTCTTCCCCGCGGGCGGCCTTCTCCCACTCGGCGTTAGTAGGCAAACGTCCACCCAGAAACGAACAGTAGTCGGTCGCGCCCTCGTAGCCGAGGTGAACGGCGGGCAAGAGCGCATGGTCGGGATCGCGCCAGTACCCCGCCGCGAAGGCCCCACACTCTCCGGCATCACACCCGACCACAGCTTCGGACTGACACGCCCCTTCGCGTACACATCGCGCCCAGCACCCACTAGACGCTTCATACCGTGCGACGAAAACAGCGCGTGTAAGCACCACTAGGTGTGCCGGACTTCCGAAGTAACCGCAGAGCGGGTTGTCCCGCGGATCGCAGGCGTCCGCGATGTTCCCACCCACGACGTGAGTGCCCGACGGGACCAAGTCCACAGCCCGGCAGTCACACGGTTCGCCCGGGATACAAGGACCGGCATCCGGAACGTCGAAGCCGGCATCCTCGGTCGGCGGCGCACCGTGGTCGAGGAAGCAGCCGGCGAGACTGGTCGCACAGGCCATCCCGAGAGCTAGGGCGTGAACGCGGCGCATTCTTCGTCCTGTCGGCTCATGGGCACATGCCCCCATTGGTGAAGGAAAGTAGCCGCCAGGCATCGTGCCCTTTCGCACTGGGCCGCCGAGAGCGTCACTTCAGCCGGGTCTTCGTACTCGGGTCCCAGAGTACGCATGAGGTTGGTCGACTCCAGATCGCCCTCGCACTCTCGATCTCCCTCGTGACCAAGGCCCAGGAAGTGTCCGATTTCATGAGCCAGCACCCATCTGTGGCCCTGGATTCCTTCACGGTCATTGATCATGATGAAGTTGTCCCCGGGCCACGGATTCGGATCGCACGACCGGTTGCCGCTACCACATGTCACACCCGAGAACTCTTCGAGAGGGCCGGTGATGATGCGCCCACCCACATAGACGGGAATGGCCATCAAAGAGGAGTCGACGCGAGGCCCAGGCCGTCCACCCGGGAAGTAGTCTGCAAGCGGATCCGGTCGAAAGTTGCAGGGATTCGTCGTGGCCGACAGAATTCGCTCTAGCCCATCGCCCTGCTCGATGATCTCAATCTTCTCCAGGCGAAACTGGATGCCGCATTGGTACCAATAGCCGTCTACCGCGTTCTCCGAGAACCGACGGTTAAGCGCGACATGGGCCAATTGCCTCGACTCGCGCCCGTCATCGGTTCGAATCGCCGAAAGCTGGGTGGCGCCGCCGGGATCCACGAACTGACGCAGCGATTCCTCCAAGACCTCGGAGCTGCCGCCGAAGGAACGGACGGCCCCATTCAGATCAGCAAAGGCCGTGATGTGTATCGGCAAGACCAGAACATCGGGGTCGAGTGCATAGCGAACACGGTCGACCTCGTTGACATCGAACCCAAGCGGCGGGGGGATGCTCCCGGCCGGCGGAGTTGCTGTCCTCCCTTGGACGGTCTCCAAGACGAACTCCACGGGGCTCCCTCCAAATGGAAGGCTTGCCGCTCCCACCACGAAGGGCCAGTTGCGGACGAAATCCACGGTAATCGTGCCGTCGTCTGCGGGCTTCCTCGACTCCACGTCCAACCAAGCGAGCTGGGTCGTCGGGCGGCGCGTGAACGCTTGGCTCGTGACGCGGACGCCGTCGGGTTCGTAATACTGCTCCTCGGAGTGGAAAGAAGGGTCACTCGGCGCGACGCGCTCAATTGACATCAAGCTGAGTCTCAGCGGCGCGCGCCCCATGATCAGTGGATTCTCAGTCCGCGTGATGAAGAGCGGCGGCGCATCCGGGTCGACGGGGCCCGCAACGGAATCGATCGGTGGAGTGAACCCCGGAGGAGGAGGAGGAGGTATGCAACCGACGGTCGAAACCGCCGCGAGTAGGCTCAAGAGAAGACAGACAGACAGACAGACAGACGCATCAGGAGCACCCCCAAGGTCGACTGTACCATCGAAGTCCAATCGACCGGTCTCCGAGCCGCGGCGAGCCATGAGTTGGCGTGTTGTGGGCTGGCCTCACATTGATCGCAGCGCCCAGGGGTGAAGCCGTAGCGGTGCGGACTCGATCCCGCAAAGCTGTCGTTTTCGGGGTGATCACGGTGGTGTGGATCTTGCTGTTTCACCCCCCATGCGGTGGACATTGCTCGGAGCACTCGTCTTTCCCCTCTTCTCCTGGGTTGGCTGCGCTCCCGTCGAAGGGCCTGGGGGCCCCGGGGGCCTCGCGAGTGATGAGGCGCCTTTCGCCGCCCCAGGCTGGGGCGTCATCGAGGGCCAGGTGGTGGACGCCTACCTGCACGGGCCGGTGCCGGGGGCGAGCGTCGGGCTGCGAGCGGGCGGCGAACGGGTGGTCACCGACGACGACGGCTTCTTCCTCTTCGAGGCCGTGCCGTCGGGCACGCATCGCGTCGTGATGTACGCCGAGGGCTACCTCGAGGGGGCCCTCGCGAACGTCGTCGTCGTCGCAGATCGTGAGACGACGGTCACGGCGCGGCTCTTTCAGCTGGACCCCTCCCTCGACTTGCAAGAGCGCTGGCTCGATCGACCCGAGAGTCCGGAACCTCCGGTGGCCGAAGAGCCGGCGGGCACCGTCGACGG
>JAUVCD010000553.1 GCA_030590865.1 Myxococcales bacterium
ATAGTTGGTGAGGCAGGTGTCTCGCTGGGTCAGGTTGGTCCAGGAGCAGCACGTCTGCCCGATGTTGCAGTAGTGGTTGTATCCCTCGTCGGTACAACCGTTGCAGTTGTTGTCGCCGTTGTCGCAGACCTCAGGCGCCACCGCCGTAGCCACGATGTTGGCCAGCGCCTGGGCCAACTGCACCTCGTTGTTGGCGCTCAGTGCCGTACCCGTGTCGCCGGCCGCGGCGATGGGATCGACGAGTGCCGAGCTGACACCAGCAAAGCCGATGACATGGGTGCGAATTGGAACCTGTTGTCCCTGGATGGTGACGCCTGTGTTGAACAGGGCGGCCGCCGCGGTGGCCGGCGTGCCTTCGCAGATCGCCGACTGTCCGCCGTCGGTGACTAGGATGACGTTCAGGCTGCGGCAGGGGCGATCCTGGTTGAAGTCGAGCGGTGTGGCATGGTTGGGGACCGGCCCGCCGCTAGCGCAGTAGTTGTCGTCGTCCCACAGAGACGACCAGCCGAAGGCGAAGTACTCGTGGACCGCTTGAAGGCCGCCGTAGATCGGCGTGCCGCCGATGGCGAACAGCTCGCGACTGTTCGCGCAGTCGCCGTCGAACCAGTCGAGCAGGTCACTGATGTTGGACGCTGGCGGCGCTCCGCCCCAGGTTGGGTCCTGGAGCATGTCGACGACCACGTTACCGCCGTTTTCCCAGTCCTGCGCCATGATGGCCGGAACCGAGGCACCGTTGCAGTCTGGCTCGTTTCCGCAGGACTCGTGATCACGCCAGTCGGGAAATGGCGCCACCGAGCAACCACTGCCGGCGTAGAACTCGCCCGTCGTGCCTACCCCGGTTGGGGGTGCGCAGGCGCCTGTGGCTGCCGTGCAGCTATCCGTGCACGTGCCTGCAGAACAGCCCGACAGAACCACCGGGAAGGTGGCCAACCCGAAGTTTACCTGGCCCCCAAAAGCGAGCACCGTCTGGTAGAGCGCGCATTTGGCATCGTTGATGCGCGTGGGCTCCATGCCGCACGAGTTGACTGGCGCCGTGGACGGACAGGAGTTGGGGTGCTGGTATGCCGAGGTCGATGGATTGGTACAGCCGATCATGCTGCCCGAGGTGTCGACCACCAGCATGAAGTAGGGCCTCGACGGTGAGGGCCAGTCCCCAGGGTCGAAGGACAGGCATTCGGCTGGTTCGGCGCTGGCGAGGGCTGCGCCGAACGCTATCGTAGCAATAGTGGCCAGGGCCGAGAGGCGAACGCGCAAGAGACGGGACGGCATGAGCAGCTCCTGGCGCAGCGCAAGAATGCTGCGTTATCACAATGCTCGCACGATGGTCGGTAACCATCAACGGCCAGCCAGACGCACGTCCACCGGGCCTTGGCGAATGCCAAGGGCACTGAGCCCAGCGGCCGCCTGGCGCCTGCGTCCTACTTGCCCGCCTTGTTACGCAACGACTTCACCAGCGCCGTGAGCGCATCCTGGACCTGCTTCTGGGAGGCTTCGATGCGCTGCTCAATGTCGCCAGCGGTTCGTTTGGCTTTCTCGATGGCGGCGTCCATGCTTGCTTGCGCATTCTTCATGGCTTCAGCACGAGCTACCGAGGCCTTCTTCTCGTCGTCGGTCCGACCGCTCTCTGCCTGGTACTCGTGCTCGGCCTTGATGAGCGCCTCGGCGGTCTGCTTGGTGGTCTCGGCCTCTTCGATCAGCCGGTTGATGCGGACCTTGTGCTCCACCAGCGCGATATGGGCCAGATAGCTGGCCTGGGTGACCTCATCGACCTGTTGCTCCAGCGTGGCGCTGTTCTTCTTGCCTAGCCCGTCGCGGTGGCCGTCGATCAGGCGGTGGGCATCGTTCGCCTCACGGACGCGCTCTTCGAGTCGCTCTTTCACCGTCTTCTTGAGCGCGTGGACGGCGGCGCCGGCAACCTCGTCACCTTGGCATCCGCCCTGCTTGGCTACGTAGTGGGCGGCCCCGCCCACCTTCTTGGTGAGCTCGTCGTTCTCCTCTTCGAAAAACCTGCGCGTGGCATCGGCTTCCGCGATCCCGTCGACATAGGCGCGGCTGCGCCCCACCCGATCGGCCTGTTCGAAGATCCCGGCCACGCCGTTCCAGTCCACATCGCCCTCGAGCGCTGCGGGATAGCCCGGGTACTTGGACGTCAGCTCTTTGACTTTGACTTGCCCATCACCGAAAGCCTGGATCTCGCCGTCCACCCGAGCTGGGTAGCTCTGGGCGTATCTCGGCTCGGCCGCTGACGAGGCGATCACCGGTTCCGGCACGGTCTCACTGCAGCCAGCACCGAGCGCAGAGAGCGCGACGCAGCTGGCGATTACGGACAACGAGCTTCGGTAGTCTGTGAACCTTCCCATTCACAGTCAATTAATGGCCGGGCCGTGCGGCGGCAAGCCACTGGGCCGTCTCACCGGTTCAGCGGCTTCCCGGGGGTGGCTTGCCTGCCGTTAACTGGACGCGGTGCGGCGCCCATGATTTACAGCTTGGTGTGGCTCCAGAGCGGACGAAGAGGGGAGCGTCCCGTCGTCGCGGCGGTTTCGTCATTGCGCTGGTGGCAATCGCCGTCATCATCTGGGTCGTCGCGGGCTATTTTGCGGTCCAGGGGCCGCGTAGCCTCTTGGCCCAAGGGACGGCGGACGTCCCGCTCCAACCCCCGGTGAGCGAGCTCACCCCGTCCAGTGCGGTGCCGCTGGCTTCCTCGATGGCGCCAGCCGTGAGCCCCCCGAGCGCGACGAAAGCCGCGCCATCGGCGACAGCCCAGCCAATGGACACGTCAGCTTGCGTGGCGGCAATTTTTTCCCCTGGCACGTTCCGGAAGAAACCGAACTTCGAGTTTCTGTGCACCCAGACCAATCCGCGCATCGGCGGGTTGGATGTGCGGGCCCGGGTTGTCTTGGGCGCTTCCGGCAACGTGACCGATGGCATGCGCGAATGGGCCGGGCTCGGCTGGTACGAAATGGCCGCCTATGGGCTGCTACGCGCCCGCTGTTGTAGCTCGTCGCCCCCATTGAAATGGACTTTCGATCTGGTCTGCCCGGTCGATGAGTCCCTTGCCAGGCTACAAAAGGCCGTTGCAGCAAGAGACCAGGCGGCCATCCAGGGGGCGGTGAAGGACTACACCAAGCAGGTCATCTGCCTGAGCAAGTTCGGTCAAGCCGAGAATTTCGGACAGACCGCGTCACCTGGAGCCGGTATTACGGCCTTCAACGTTCTTCTCGGTCGTGCCATGGGCGGATCGAAAGGTGCGGCCAAGTGACCTTGAGCTGCTGTTGTTGACTGGCGTCGCACCGCTCGGTGCTCTCTGACAAGGGCCTGGCGGAGACTCTGGTGGTGTTCTGCCGTCGGTGGTCGCCCTGGAGTACGATGCCGCCCATGTCATCCAATCCCTCGAGCGGCGTACCGCCGAGCTTCGCTGCTGCGCTGGCCGACAACCCTTTGCTTCATGGCATGGCTGACAGCGATCGTGTCCTCTTGGCGCCCTATTTGCGACGGCAGTCCCATGATGCCGCCAGCGTCGTGCTCCAAGAGGGGGCGACAGATCGGGACCTCTACTTCCTGCTAGAGGGTGAAGGCCGGGTCATGCAGGGCGATCTCGAGCTGGGCACACTGAGCAAGGGCGAGCAGTTCGGAGTGCTCGGATTGGTCACCGGCAGCCCGCACTCGGCTTCCATCGTGGCCAAGACCGTCTTGGCGGTCGCACGGCTGACCTCGGAGCGCTACGAGGCGATGGCGGTCGAGCAGCCGGCGCTGGCGCTGCGCTTCACCCGCGCTCTGGTGGCCGGGCTTGGGGTGAGACTGGGCGACGTGACCGCGAGCGTGGGCGTGCTGTTGCGCGAGCGGTCCATACCCCGCTGCACCAGGGTGGAGGTACGGGTGGATGGTGGCACCACCGAGGTCCGCACCGGAACCGCGGTAGGTGACGTGCTCCCGCTGGTGGTCAACGGCCGCGCGGTGGTGGCGGCGCTCATGGATCGACGCGCGGTGTCGCTGATCGCACCCATCGCGTCAGCCTGTCGAATCGAGCCCTTGACCACCGAGCGTTGGGAAGGGCGCCGCATCTACACCCACAGCCTGGCGCTCCTGCTGTTGGAGGCAGCTCGGGGAAAACACCCTGGCATGGACATCCGCATGGCTCACTCGCTGGGCGTGGCGCAACGGGTTACCGTGGGTGGCGACAACTCGGTGGACCTGGAGTCCCTTGCCGCTGAGCTCGAGGTGCGCATGCGGACCATCGCCGCCAGCGACGCGCTGCTGCGCGAGGAGTGGTGGACGGTGGATGAGGCGCGGGAGCATTTTGCTGCCGCCGGACTTCATCGAGTAGCCGAGCTGCTGCGAACCTGGCGTGATCCGGCTGTGCCCCTGGCGACCTATGGCAGCGTCTATGCCCTTGGCATGGTGCCCTTGTTGCCTTCGACCGGCACGATGACTGGATTTCGGGTGCTTGCCGATGGGACGGGTCTGTTGCTGGTCTACGGCTCTGAGGCGGCCCGCTCAGGGGATCGTCCAGGGGGGCGGATCCCCGACACGGCGGGAGTGGGCGAAGCGCGCGCCGCATCGCTCCACGCTCACAGCATGACCGATGCCCACCATCGTTGGTTGCGGGAGCTACAGGTGACCAGCGTGGGCGAGCTCAATCGCGCCTGTGTGACCGGCGACGTCCCTCAGCTCGTCCGAGTCGCTGAGGGCTTCCAAGAAAAACGTATCAGCACCATCGCCAACCAGATCCGTGACCTTGGCGACAAGGTCCAAGTGGTCTGCGCCGCTGGTCCCTCCTCGTCTGGAAAGACCACCTTCATCAAGCGCCTCGAGGTTCAGCTGCAGGTCAACGGTCTGCATCCGGTCGGAATCTCTCTCGACGACTACTATGTAGATCGGGAGGACACGCCGCTCGACGCCGATGGCGAATACGATTTCGAGGCCTTCAACGCGCTTCGTCTGGATCTCATGCAAGATCAGCTCGGACGGCTGCTGTCCGGTGAGACGGTGCGGACTGCCCGCTACGACTTCAAGGCTGGGCGCAGCATCCCCGAGGGTGGCTCGGACATCGCCCTCGGGGAGCACGACATCTTGATGCTCGAGGGCATCCACGGTCTCAATCCCCGTCTCTTGGAGACCGTTCCCGCCGAACGAATCTTTCGGATCTTCATCTGTCCCGTGGCCCAGCTGCCTTTCGACCACCTGACCCGGGTGCACGCCTCTGACGTGCGATTGTTGCGTCGCCTGGTGCGGGATCGACGGTCGCGAGGTCACAATGCGATGGCTAGCATTCTGCGGTGGCCATCAGTGCGGCGCGGCGAGCGGCGCCACATTTTCCCCTACCAGCACCACGCCGACGCCATTTTCGATTCGTCCCTAATCTACGAGCTAAGCGTGCTCAAGGTGTTTGCCGAGCGCTATCTGCTCGAGGTGCCTCACGATCACCAGGCCTACACCACCGCGTTCCGCTTGCTCCAACTTCTCGATCGTTTCGTCACCATCTATCCAGATGACGTCCCACCGACCTCGATCCTCCGCGAGTTCATCGGCGGCAGTGGGTTCGGACGCTGAGCGGCGCTGCGTTCAAGGTAGGGCAGTCGCTCAGCAGGCGCCCAGGTGCCGGACCGACACGCCAACGCTGACGGCATCACAGAGGGTCGAATAGGTCTGGTCGTCACAGCCGCAGACCTCCTGCGCCGATCCTGTGCAAGGCCCATGGGTCACACGGCAGAAGCCGGTCTGCGTCCCATTGTCGCCACAAGATCCGTCGATGAAGTCACAGAACTCGTCGCTGCCGCAGGTCAGCCCGCCGCAGGAGTCGGAATCAGACGTGTCGTTGGTTTCTGGAGGCGGCGGGTCGGGGGTGCAAGGCCCCTCGTGAGCGATCGAGACGCCCAGGCGCCAGGCCTCGCAGCCGTTGAAGTAGGTCAATCCGTCGCAGCCACAGATGGGAGCTTCCTGTGGCGGGCACTGCATGTCGAGGCTGCCCGGAACGCAGAAGCCGCCTTCGGACCCGCAGGAGCCCAGCGAGAAGGCGCAGTATTCGCCTGGCTGGCAGCTGGCGTGGTCACCGCAGGTTCCGTCGTAGCTTTGCCCCTCTGCTGCCACGATGGGGCCGTCTTCGGAGACGGTCTCTTCGACGATGATGCACCCGGACGAGAGTGAGCCAACGAGGGCCAAGGTGATCAGGACAGCGATCCGCATGCCCCACTGGGAAGCACGAAGTGGGCCATAGGTAACAGTGTGACCCTGTGTGCGTATGTGTAGGTAATGACTTACATCATGGTCTTAGGTAACCGGTCCATCGGTGATCCATCTGGGCAGGGAAAAGTCCGATCCAGTGCGACTGTCCTATTCCAGTATCATTGAATCATCGGGCGGCCGGTGACTCGACCCAAGCCGGTGGTACGATTGATGCTTGGCCTAGATTCACCTGAAGGGAGCCTTGCCATGAGCGCCGTTCGTTGGATTGTCCCACTCGCCATCGCCTCTGCCGCCGCTGTCGGGATCGGGGCCTGCAGCTCTGACAACTCAGTGTTCGGCGACACCGTGCTCACCGGGGGTGGGGGCGGGGTGAGCTCATCAAGCGGTCAGGGCGGCGATCTGTT